>CAYOGX010000404.1:0-5308 GCA_964403235.1 uncultured Planctomycetales bacterium
TGGATCCACCGGCCGCGCCGACTGAAGGATCGGATCCTGCGGACGATCGTGTTCTACCTGCCGCTGGCGTTTCCGGGTGAGGTAACACGGGGGACGCTGAAGCACGTCCGATCGCGGATGCGGCGACTGGCGGACGCGTGGTGGATGTGGCCGATGCACTGGCTGGCCAGGTTGCGAGTGTCGTTGCGGTTCTACGGGCTGGCGTGGGAATGGCGGGTCTTCAATTGGGTTCGTGGATAGGACGCCGCGTGATAGGGTCGACACGGGAACGAATCAATGGGTGAGACAACAGTAGATCAGGTACCTGTCGCGGTGGGGTCGGTGATCCACATCGCGGAGCGTCCGGTCGGCGTGGGCTGTGCGACGTTCATGGTGGCCGAGGCCGGCGTGAACCACAACGGCGACCGGTCGCTGGCAGCCGAACTGGTCGACGCCGCCGCCCAGGCGGGTGCCGACGCGGTCAAGCTCCAGGCGTTCGACCCCGACGCGTTGTGTTCCCATCGGTATCGGGCGGCCGAGCGGGACATGCTCAGTCAGTACGTGCTGGGCCAGGCGGATCTGGTTGAGCTGCGCGACCGGGCGACGGCGGCCGGGCTCGTCTTCTTGGTCACGCCGTTCGGGTTCGGGCAGGCGGACCTGGTCGCACGATTGGGCGTCCCGGCGATCAAGGTCGGCTCGGGCGAGGTGACGCACACGCCGCTGCTGCGGCACATCGGCTCGAAGCACCTGCCGGTGCTGTTGAGCACGGGCGCGGCCGAGCTGCAAGCGGTCAAGCGGGCCGTGACCGCGCTGCGTCGCGGAGGCTGCGACCAGATCGCCCTGCTGCACTGCACAAGCGTCTATCCTGCGCCAGATGATTCGCTGAACCTGCGGGCCATCGCGACGCTGGCCGGGGAGTTCGGCGACTGCGTGGTGGGCTACAGCGATCACTCGTCGGGCACGACGGCGGGTGTGGCGGCCGTGGTGCTCGGCGCGGCGATTGTCGAGAAACACCTGACGCTGGACAGGGATCTGGACGGCCCCGACCACGCCGCCAGCGCCGAACCGGACGAGCTGGGCCGGTTGGTCCGCGAGATCCGGCGCTACGAGCAGATGGCGGGGGACGGCGTCAAGCGGCCGGCCGAGTGCGAAGGCGTGATCGGCCAGAGCATGGTGGCCGCCCGCGACATGCACGCCGGACACGTCATCACGCCCGGCGACGTGACGTTCAAGCGACCGGGCTGGGGGATGCGGCCGCACGAGTTGGGACAGGTGATGGGTCGTCGGCTCCGTCGGGACCTGCCTGTGGACGAGGTGTTGACCCGCGAGCACATTGACTGGGACAGCGCGTGAGCGATCGACTGACGATCTTGATGACGTGTGGGGCCGGGCCCGGCGTGGTCGGACACATCGACGCCGCGCGTGGCAACGGCTACGCGCCGGTTCGGATCGTCGTCGGCGACGTGAGCGCCGACGAGAACGCCGGTTTCGCGCTGGCTGACGACCGCGTCCTGCTGCCGTCCGCCTCCGATCCGCAGCTGGTTGACGAGCTGCTGGCGATCTGTGGGCGGTACGACGTCGACGTGTTGTGGCCGGTGTTCGACGGCGAGCTCGAACCGCTGTCCGCGTCGCGCGAGCGTTTTGAGGCCGAGGGCGTCCGTCTGCTGCTGGCCGACGACGCGACCGTCCGGTTGTGTCTGGATAAGGCTGCGTTCTTTCAGCGGTTGGCCGATACCGGTCTGGTTCCGCCGTCGAGGGTGGCCCGATCGTCCGATGAGCTGCGATCGGCCGCCGAGGCGTTCGGGTACCCCGATCGGCGCGTGGCGGTCAAGCCGATTCGCGGCACGGGCGGGCGCGGGTTCCATGTGATCGACGCGGGGCATGACGACCGCGAGCGTTTTTTCGACGCCAGGCCCGATGTGACATCTTGTACGTTGGACGCGGCGGCGGATGCGCTGGCCCGTCGGGAGGGGCGCGACGACGGTGCGGCCGGCGTCCTGGTCATGCCGTTCGTCGAGGGCGAGGAATACGGTTGCGACGCGCTGGCCGACGACGGCCAGATCGTGGCTGCCGTGACGCGACACAAACGGCCGCCGTTCCGAGACGGGATGCACACGCGGATCGTCGTCGACGAAGACCCCGTGGTCATCGGCGTGGTCCAGCGGGTGTTGGATGCGATCGGCGCGACCGGCCTGCTGAGTGTCGACCTCCGCGAAGACGATGACGGGGACCTCCGCGTCCTGGAGATCAACCCGCGCGCGGGCGCGTACCTGGGGATGGCGTGTGCGCGGATCGACCTGTTCGGCCTGGCCCTGGGACGGCTGTTCGGTCAGCTCACCGACGTTGATGCGATGCGTCGTTCGTCGGAACCGATCGTCGCCTTACGCTACTGGGCTGACATGGTGCACCTCGACGGTCGGCCGCGCGTGTTGGGTGGCGCGGCGGCGTGCGAGCGGGTCGTATCGCAGACGTCGGACTGTGCGGGGGGGTGCTGGACATGAGCCGCGTCCTGGTCTGTTCGGCCCATCCTGACGACGAGACGCTCGGCTGTGGCGGTGCGATTCTGCTGCATGCCCAGGCCGGCGACGAGGTGGTCTGGCTGATCGCGACCGAGTCCTGGTCGCCAAGATGGGACCCCGACATGATCGCCCGCAAGGAAGCCGAGATCGCGGCCGTGGCGGACTACTACGGCTTCGCCGAGGTGGTGCGACTGGGCCTGCCCGCGTCGCGACTGGACGAGCTGTCGTTCGGCGAGGTGCTGGACCCCGTCGGCCGGGCGATCGCCGAGGCCGCGCCCGACGAGATCTATACCGTCCACGGCGGGGACGTGCACGGCGATCATCAAGTGCTGGCCGAGGCCGTGTGGCGGTCGCTCAAGCCGTTCCGGAGCGGCCACGGCGTCCGACGCGTGCTCAGCTACGAGACGCTCAGCTCGACGGATCAGGCCGCGGCGTCGGCCCGCTCGTTTCGGCCGACGATGTTTCGCGACATCACGTCCGTCATCGATGGCAAGATCGAGGCCATGGCGCTCTACGCGTCCGAGCATCTGCCCGTGCCCGCGGGCCGGAACGCCGAGTCGATCCGCGCGCTGGCCCGCGTCCGCGGGGCCGCCGCCGGCGTCCCCTATGCCGAGGCGTTCATGCTCCTCCGCCAGGTCGACGCCTGAATCCCCTTGCACCACCGAATGCAGATCATCCGAACGGCCCCGCCACCGGCCTTGTCGGCCGCGACAGGGTTAAACGAAGTGACCGGTTATGTTCCCGGCGGTCGCTAGGATCGATCGGGGCTGTTATCCTGTGGCCATGTCCGGCGAGGTGACGACGACCGATCTTTGCACGGGGCCCGGCCGGGTCCGTTGGACCAGCCATCTGCTGTCGCTGGTGATCGCGCTCGGGGCGGGGGTGTACTTCTGCGCGTTCTGGGTCAAGGTCCGACCGCGAATGCCGGACTGGATGGGGTGGATCAACCGGACGTCTCGCACGTTGGTGTTGCCCAAGATCGTTCAGGCGATCGAGGCCATGACGGGCTGGGAACCGACCGGCCGGTGGACCTGGGCGGTGGTGAGCCTCGTGCTGGGCGCGGCGCTGCCGTGGCTGATCATGGCCCTGATCGGGCGCGGGCGACCGCGCGACATCGGGCTGCGATGGCCGAACCGCGTCGGGTATCGTCTGGTGATCGTCGGCTATCTGGCCTCCCTGCCGTTCCTGGTGTGGATGGCGTGGTCGCCGAAGGTACAGGCGTTCTACCAACGCGAGCTGGCGATCGAACCATGGACAAGGTTGTACGGGCCGCACGTGATCGTCCTGTTTGCCGAGCATCTCATGTTTCATGGGATCTTGCTGGCGGCGCTGCGTCCGGGACGGCGGTGGCCGGTCGTGCCGACGCCCGTGCCCGCGGAGGGTCCGGCGCTCCGGAGGGTCCTGCGTTGGCTAGGCCTGGCCCAGCCGACCGGCGACGCGCGGGGTCTGGTGTGGCTGACGCGCTGGATCGGCCTGCCGGACGCGTGTGTGTGGGCCATGGTGCTCCAGACGGCGCTGTTCGGCCTGGTCCACGCCGGCAAGCCCCCGGCCGAGCTGGCCATGTCCTTCCCCGGCGGCCTGGCCATGGCCTACGTCGCCTATCGCTGCAACGGTTGGCTCGTCCCCCTAGTCCTCCACACGGCCACCGCCGTCACCGTCCTGGCCCTCGTCTGGCTGTGGTCGCCATGATCGGCTTGCCCAACCCTTGATCGCGGGACACAATGGCGTCGATGAAGAACGACCATCGCGATTCCGGATCGGTGCGCCCGCGCGTGTGCGTCTCGACGCGGATCGCGGGTTGGGTGGCTGTGTGTTTGGCGGTCCTGCCGAGCGTCGGGTGCCGCGACCGCGGCGACGCTTCCGGCGATCGGGTGATCCTGAAGCTGAGCCACATCACCGCGCCGGGGTCGTCTTGGGATCGCGGGGCGGCCGAGTTCGCCGAGCTGCTCGATCAGGCCAGCGGCGGCCAGGTCACCGTCCGCGTGTTTCCCGGGGGTCGGCTGGCGCTGCGGAGCCAGGAGACCGAACTACAGATGCTCCGCAGCGGCGCGATCGACATGACGCTGCACTCGCCCATCATCCTGGCGTTGTTCCTGGACAAGCGGTTCGACGCGTTCAGCCTGCCGTGGCTGTTCCAGGACCACGCCCAGGCCCACGCGGTGTGCCAGGGCCCGTTCGGCGACGAGGCCCTGGGGTGGTTGGCCGAGAAGGGCGTCGTCGGGCTGGCGTGGGGCGTCAACGGGTTCCGGCAGTTGACGAACTCGCGACGCCCCGTGCGGACGCCGGCCGACCTGGCCGGGCTGAAGGTCCGCGTGGCCGGCAGCGACATCTTCCTCGAGACGTTCCGCCAGCTCGGCGCCCAGCCGCTGACGATGAACTTCGGCGAGGTGATCACGGCCCTGGAGCAGGGCGTGATCGACAGCCAGGAGAACCCGCTGAGCATCATCGAGTCGAGCCGGCTGTACGAATGCCAGAAATACGTGACGCTGTGGAACTACGCGTATGACCCGCTGATCCTGACGATGAACGCGAAGCGATGGCGGTCGTTCTCGGCCGAGCGGCAGGCGATGATCAAGCGGTGCGCCGATCAGGCGATGGGCTACCAGCGGGGATTGGTCATCGAGGACGACCGCACGATTCCCGACCGACTCGTCGGGCACGGCATGCAGGTAACGCGGTTGTCACCGTCGCAGCGGGCGGCGTTCGCGGCGGGGGCGCGGGCGATCCACGACAAATTCCGCCCGCGGATCGGGCCTGACGTGGTCGACCGCATCGTCGAGGCCGCCAGGTCAGCGGCTGCCGGGTCGACG
>CAYOGX010000405.1:0-5302 GCA_964403235.1 uncultured Planctomycetales bacterium
TACCGGCCTGCCAGTTGGGTCAGCGGCGATATCTACGACGTCATTCGCATCGACGAGGATCACGTCGGGATGTACGTCGCCGACGCGGTCGGGCACGGCATGGCCGCCGGACTGCTCACCATGTTCATCAAGCGAGCGATCATCCCCAAGCGAACGTTCGGGCATGACTATGAGCTCGTGCCCCCCGGCGAGGTCCTCGCGCAGCTCAACGACAGCCTCAACGGCCAGAACCTGCCGAACTGCCAGTTCGTCACGGCCTGCTACTGCGTCTACAATGTCGTCACGCGCGAGCTGAAGGTGGGGCGGGGCGGACATCCCTACCCCATCCGGATCGGCACCGACGGCGGCCTGACCGAGATCAAGTCGGAGGGGGGACTGCTGGGCGTCTTTCGAGGCGAGGACTTCCAGACGGTCTCGACCGAGCTGGGACCGAACGAGAAGCTGCTGGTCTACAGCGACGGCGTCGAGATGGCCTTCTTGGAGCACCGGCCCCCGGCCGGCGGCGTGCCGCGCTACAAGGAGGAGTTTCGCGCGGTCGCCCAACTGCCCGCCCAGGAGCTGGTCACCCGCCTGGGCCAGATGCTCGACGTCGAGGAAGGCAGCCTCCACCCGGTTGACGACGTGACCGTCATCGTCATGGAAACCTCCTAGACCCCGAACGCCAACGCGCACTGTAGATCCGAGCCGCCCGGCTCAGGACCGGCTCGAGGCCCGTCGCCGGCGAATCCCTCTGTCGCACCCAAGCAACGCGAAGCATGGGGCGCGTCTGGCAGCCTCGAGACGGCGCTCGTCTATGCCCCGAGAAGGACCAGACCGATCCTGTAGGCCAGCACGGCCAGCACGAAGCCCAGGACGGTCGTGTAGGCCGTCGCGAACAGCGCCCACCGCCACGCGCCGCTCTCCCGTCGGATCACGGACACCGTCACGAAGCAGGGGGCGTAGACCATCACGAAGATCATCAGCGCAAAGGCCTTGGCCCGATTCCAACTCGGGTCGTTGGCCAGGTGCTCCGACAGCGTGGACGACGCCTCCGGGTCGATCTCGCCCATCGCGTAGGCGGTCCCGAGCGTCCCGACGACGACCTCCTTGGCTGCGAACCCGCCGATCAGGGCGATGTTCGTCCGCCAGTCGAAGCCCGCCAGTTGCGAGAGCGGGGTCAGGGCCGTGCCCAAGCGGCCGGCCAGGCTGCCGGCCAACTGCGCGCTGGCGACTTCGCTGTCAATGTCATCGCGGCTCATGGTGGGGTTGGCCCGGGCCAGCTCGGTCCGCAGCGCGTCGGCGTCGACATGGGGGAAGTACATCGCCGCCCACAGGATGAGATTGACGGCCAGGATGGTCGTGCCGGCCTTTCTGACATACATCCACGTCCGTTCCCACGTGTGCAGCAGGACGCCCTTGACGGTGGGCACGTGATAGGCGGGCAACTCCATCACGAAGGGTGTTTGCTCGCCCTTGACGACGAACCGTCGCAGGCACCACGCGGCCACGAGCGCAATGACCCAACTGATCGCCCACAGCAGGAACATCATCCGCGCCTTGTCGCGGGCGAAGAAGGCCGCAATCAGCAGCATGTACACGGGCATCTTCGCCCCGCAGTTCATCAGCGGCGCGACGAGCATCGTCACCAGGCGATCCTTGCGCTCGCGGAGCGTGCGGGTCGCCATCACACCCGGCACGGCGCACCCCCCGCCGCCCAGCCCGCCGGCGACGATCATCGCCAGGATGCTCTTTCCCTGAAGCCCGAACAGCTTCAACGCACGATCCATGATGAAGGCGATTCGGGCGATGTAGCCCGTGTCCTCGAGCGCGGCGACGAACATGAACATCACGAAGATAAGCGGCACAAACCCCACCACGCCGCCTACCCCTCCGATCACACCGTCGTGCACCAGCGAGTAGAGCAGCGGCGCCGAGGTCTCCAGCGGCGAGACGGCGCCCTGGCCCCATTCGAAGAACGCATCGACCCACCCCTTCGGGCTGCGACCGAAGAGCCATCCCCACTCGTCCGCGACCTTGAAGACGGCCACGAAGAGCGTGTACACGACCAACGCGAGGATCGCCGGCCCGGCGACGCGGTTGCACACGACGCTGTCGATTCTGTCGGTCAGGTCCTGGATCGCCTCGCCCGTGCGCGTCACGCACTCCCGCAGGATGCCGGCGGCGAACCCGTAACGTCGCTCGGCGATGATGATTTCGGACGCCTCGTCGAAGTGCCTCTCGATCGCGCGGATGGCGCGTTCGCAGGCCGATTCGATGGCCTCTGGATCGGAACCGAGCGAGCGGACCGCCTCGCGGACCCGATCGTCCTTCTCGATCAACTTGACGGCCACCCAACGCGGGACGTACCTGGCGGCGATGGCCGGGTTGGCGGCGATCACCTCGGTGAGCATCCTGACCTCGGCCTCGACCTCGTGCCCATAGTGGATCCGCAGTGAGGCCACACCACGCTGGCGGTCGGCGACATCGGCGCAGGCTCGGAGCAGATCGTGTACGCCCTGGCCGCGATGGCCCACCGTCGGCACGACCGGGGCGTCGAGGAGCGTGGCCATCTTCTCGGCGTCGATCTTCATCTGGCGTTTTTCGGCCATGTCGATCATGTTGAGGGCCAGGACGAGCGGGGCCTCCATCTCCATGAGCTGCACCGTCAGGTAAAGGTTCCGCTCCAGGTTCGACGCGTCGACGACGTCGATGACGACCTCGGGCTTCTCGTCGATCAAGAAGTTGCGGGCGAGGAGCTCTTCGAGCGAGTAGGCCGTCAGGGAGTAGGTGCCGGGCAGGTCGGTGATGGCGAACTCGCGGCCGTCCAGGCTGGCCCTGCCGTGTTTGCGCGAGACGGTCACGCCGGGCCAGTTGCCCACGCTCTGAAGCGTTCCGGTCAAGTGGTTGAAGAGGGACGTCTTGCCGCTGTTCGGATTGCCCGCGATGGCGACCCGAACGGCGGACGGCTTTCGGTCGGGCTGGGCGGGGAGGTGGGTCTCAGTCCGTGTCATCGACGACGTCTTCCACGTGAATGTGCCGGGCTTCGCTCTCTCGGATGGCCAGGTGATATCCCTTGACGGTCACCTCGATGGGGTCGCCCAGCGGGGCTCGGCGCTCGACGCGAACGGCCGTGCCGCGCGTGACGCCCATGTCCAAAAGCCGCTGCCGAATCGCCCCGCCACGGCCGGCGATCTTCGTGATCTTGGCCACCTGCCCTTCCTGCAAGTCCGCCAGCGTCATCGTCATGGCCCGCGCACGCCTCATTCCCCCTCGCCTCGTCGATCCGGCGGCGTCCGGGTCGATTCCGGTTCTTCCACGATCACCCGCTCGGCCATGCCGCGCCCGATCGCCAGGCGGGTCGTTCCCACCGAGACGATCACGGGCCCGAATCGATTGGTGTTCTGTCGCCGGACCACTGATCCGATGCTCAGGCCCATGCTGGTCAAGCGTTGCCGCATGGCCCGCCCGCCGCCGATCTCGACGACACGGACCTTCTCGCCGGCCGCCACCTGATCCAATGAGAACCGTGCCGGCCGGGCCGCCACACAAGCAGGACAGATCCCGTGGATCTGCAGATGCGTGTGCACCGCCTGGAACCCCGTGCTCCTGCTGAGATCGGCCACGCGATCCTGCAGCGGGCAGGCAACCTCGACGATGCGTCCACAGCTTACGCAGATGATGTGGTCGTGGTGCCGTCCGATGTGGAGGTGCTCGTATCGCGTCTGGCCGTCCTCGCCGCGGATTGGCGTGGCCAGTCCGTAGTGGACGAACTGCTCCAACGCCTGGGCGACGAAGGCGACGTCCGTCGGACCACCCGCGGCGGCCAGATCGTTGGTCAGCTCCTCGACGCTGACGTGGTCCTCGCGCCGCAGGAATGTCTCGAGCAACCTCGATCGGTCCTGAGCCCGCTTGAACCCGTCTTGGGCGAAGACCTGCTCGAACTCCCTGGCGATCTGTTGGTGTACGTCCACGTTCGGCACTCCGACCGTTGAGCCAGGATCACCTCGACGTCGACTGGAGCCGTTTGCGAGACCGAGCGGCAGCCCCCTTTGCCTTGGTTCGCCGTCTACCGCGGCCCTGCAGAAACGCGTCGAGCCGCTCGCACACTTCGTCGCTCAACAGGTGCTCGATCTTGCACGCGTCGGTGTCGGCCTGGTCCGCGTCCACGCCGAGGAAGTCCTGGAAGAACCGCTTGACGAGGCGGCGGCGCTGCCGGATCCGCTCGACGATCTGTCCGCCCTGGTCGGACAACACCAGGAATCGGTTGTGATCCTCCAGGACCAGTTTGCGTTGCTTGAGCGACTTGAGCGCGAGCGAGACGCTGCCTCGCGTGATGCCCAGGTGCCGCGCGACGTCGACGGCGCGGGCGTACCCGTGCCGTTCGGTCAGATCGGCAATGGCGGCCAGGTGATGGCTGACGCTGTGCGTCACCGTGCCGGATTCGAATTCCTTCCAGTGGTCCACGGCAGGCTCCCAAGCGGACCAGACCCACGACAACCGTATAGTAACATCGGTTGTTTGGCATGTCAAACAAGAATATGCCAAACTTAACATCTGGATGGCTATCCAATCGAATCGCCCTGCCGGCACCACGCCGGGCGCGGTTTCAGGCCGGCGGGTCGCCGTCCAGTCAAGAATCCGGGCAACGGCTTGACGGGCGGGTCATTCCGAACGATAGTGCGGGTTCGATTCGTAGCCGAGAGGTTGGATTGCCGCCACCCAGGAAGAAGAAAACCGGAGGTCCCAAGGAATGAGCAAGCCACGAGGAATCACCCGCAGGCGGTTCTTGGGTCGCACAGCGACCGGCGCGGGACTGGGCATGGCTGCCCCGTACGTATTGACCAGCAACGCGCTGGGCAACGCCGAGAAGGCGCCTGCCAACAGCCGGATCACGCTAGGACACATCGGCGTGAAGAACATGGGGGGCGGGCACCTGAACCGGTTCCTGGGCAACCGGCGGGTCGAATGCCTGGCGGTATGCGACGTCGATCGGTCGGTCCGCAAGGGCGCCGCCCGACGCATCAAGACCGCGTACAAGAACAAGAAGGAGGTCGAGGACTACAACGATTTCCGCGAGTTGCTGGCCCGTGACGACATCGACGCCGTCGTCATCGCGACGCCCGACCACTGGCACGCGTTGATCGGCATCGCGGCCTGCAAGGCGGGCAAGGACATCTACTGCGAGAAGCCGTTGACGCTGACGATCGAGGAGGGCATCGAACTGGTCAAGGCCGTCCGCCGGTACGGACGCGTGTTTCAGACCGGCAGCCAGCAGCGATCGGACCATCGATTCCGATTTGCGTGCGAGCTGGTTCGCAGCGGG
>CAYOGX010000406.1:0-5302 GCA_964403235.1 uncultured Planctomycetales bacterium
TCGTCGCGCTGACGCGTGTAGTGGCAAAACAGGCAGTTGGCCATCGGGACATGCCGCGTGATGTCCAGCGTGACGAAGTGGCCCTTGTCGAATCGGGCAGCCGCGTATTGCACCTCGACGCTGACGCCGGCGGATTTCTTCTTGGCGGTCCCGATGTCGAACGGTTCGTCCGTGTCGACCTCCTGCTCTTCCTCGCCGGCCTTGCCGGCCTCGCCCAGGATCATGCCGAGCCCCGCCCCCGCGGTCGCGGCCCACTTGAAATTGCGATAGCCGATCTGCTCGGCCCGCATCTCCGCGTTGTAGCCCGTTCGCAGGTGGCACATCAGGCAATCGATCTCGAGCACGCCCGTCTTGTCCCACGGCTCACCGGACAGGCGCTGGACCTTACCGTCCTTGCCGACCGTGTTTTCCAGCATGCCCCCGCCCGGGTGGTAGGCCCCAAAGCGCAGGGCGAAATCGAGCGGCTCGAGCCCCGCGTCGCTCGGGCGCCAGACGCGCTGGCGCGTCTGGGCGCGATGGGACAAGGGGATCTGCGTCTTGGTGGCTGGATCGGCCAGGAAGAACGACTCGCCGAGCCGGGTCCGGCCGTCCGACGTCGCCTCGATCGACGCGTGCAGACCCGCCTGGAAGTGCCACCCCTTCGAGATGTTGGCGTAGCTGTGGCATTTGCCGCAGGTCTTTTTCGTGCTGTAGGGCACCTTGTTCTCGGCCGTGATGCGTTGGCCCTTCTCATCGAACAATTGGATCCGATGTACGTAGGTAGCCTGGCTGCCCGTGTGGATTGGCGCCTGAGCCCGGGCAACGCTCGCCACGACCAACACGAGCCCGAACCATGTCCCGCTTGACGCCTTCGGAGCCACTGACCGGTTCATGATGCCTCCCTCTCTTGATCAGGAGTTGTCCGGCGACGAGGTGTGGTCCCTCGTCTCGAGACCCGCCTCGCCTCTTGACCGCGTTCCGTCTTCGCGCGGCTGATGCACCGCGCGATCCACTGCATCGTCTTGGGCACCCGGGGGTCTGTCAAGCTGAATCGTGCCGATCGGAGTCGGTTACGCTGTTGCGAGATTGGTGGTCCTGGTGGCGTTGCGCGGAGGCGCTGAGGCCCTCGTCCTGTGCGGGCATTTGCTGTACGCTTGGGCAGGCAGTGACGCGAGACGCCGTGCCGACCTGTCCGTGTGTCAAACTGCGGAGGAACCCTGACGTGGCCCCTTCAAGCTCAGCGTGTGTGTCTTGGCATTCTGTCTCGGTCACCTGGCTGGGGCTCTGCTGGGCTGCGGCTGCGGCAGCGTCGGCTGAGCGGTCAGCCAATCTCCTGTTCTTCGAACGCATGGGCGCGGGGCCCCCGGCGGGATGGCATGCCCCGGGGTCGGGTTACGTGTGGCAAGCGGAGAAGTCACGAGGTCCCCTGGGTGTGGGGGCCGCGCGGATTCGCCTGGGGGCCAACGGGAACCTCGTCCTCGAGGCCCCGGCGCGGTCCATGCGTCGCGGCGTGAACCACGTGGCCGCGGTGTGGATCCGCTCCGAGCCGCCCGGCCTGTTGGTCCGGCTGGCGGTGCGCGACAACGATAACAAGAAGAACGTGGCGTTCGAGAGGGGCTTCGCGGCCACGGGCGACTGGCAGTTCGTGGCGGTTCAGGGCCGCCTGCCCAAGGCGATCAAGGACCGGTACTACCTCACGCTCAGC
The DNA here is from genome assembly GCA_964403235.1 of uncultured Planctomycetales bacterium. Lineage (GTDB taxonomy): Bacteria > Planctomycetota > Phycisphaerae > UBA1845 > JAFGLZ01 > JAFGLZ01. The sequence continues at coordinate 1,685 of CAYOGX010000406.1, forward strand.
GCCAAGGGCGGCGATTGCAGACTGTGGCTTGACGGCCTGTGGCTCGGCGGGGCGCCGGAACCCGTGGGCGACGACTGGCGACCGACGTATCGGCCAGCCGGCGCGAGCCTGGAGCCCGAGGCCCCCTGGGGACTCGTCAATGGCGACGAGCCGATGCGGGTCCGCGCGAGGACCGTCGGCGTGACGCAACCGGACTGTCGCCTCCATCTGCGGGCTGTGCACACGTGCGGGCTCGAGCACCCGTTGCCATCCGTGCCCATTGATGATGCGGTCGTTTGGGAGTGCGTGATCGATGTGACCGGCGACGTGGCCCGCCCGTACGGCATGGTCCGTGTCGAGGCGACGGTCAAGGACAAGGACGGCCGACCTCTATCACCCGTGGTCGAGACGCTCCTCGCCCGCGCCCCGAAGCCCGTGCCGGGGCCCCTGCCATCGTCACCGTTCGGCGTACACGTGCTCCTGCGCGAACCCGACCTCGAGGTCGCCGCCCGGCTCGGCTACAAGTGGTGCCGCATCCACGACGCCTCGGGGATCACCAAGTGGGGGCACGTCGAGCCGCAACCCGGTCAATGGACGTGGTTCGACACGGACGTGGATCTGGCCCGCAAGCACGGCTTCTGCATTCTGGGTATGCTCGACGGCTCGCCAGCGTGGGAATCGGGCACGAAGAAGAAGGGGTACTTCAGCATCTACGGCGCCCCGCGGCACATCGACAACTGGCGGTCGTACGTCCGCCAGGTCGTCAGTCACTACGCCGGCCGCATCGACGATTGGGAGGTGTGGAACGAGCCGTGGGACATGCAGCGGTTCTTCCATGGCGGCACGCCGATGCTGTACGTCAAGCTGCTCCGGGCCGCCTACAAAGAGGCCAAGGCCGCCAACCCGAACTGCACGATCCTGGGCGTCGACACGTTCCCGCCGGTCTGGGACCAGATGGTCCTGTTGCTCGGGGGGTTGCCCTACTATGACGTCTTGACGTGGCACCGGTACGACCCGTGTCTGATGGGCCGGCCCGATGACGCGATCGCCCGCATGTCCAGGCGGCTTCGGGACGAACAGGCCAAGTACGGCAAGCCCAAGCCCATGCTCTGCAGCGAGGGCGGGCCCGACGTGTCGTACTTCCACGGATCATTTCATTCGTTCGCCGACCCGGTGCTGTCGGGCGACTGGTCGCTTGGGGCCGACCGCTACGTCCGGATGATGCTCAGCGCGATGACGAACGGCAATGAGCGCTTCTTCCTCTACTCGATGCACGGCGACAACCGCTACGGCTGGCCGATTCACATGTTCACCGAGCCGCAACGACTGCTCAGGCCCGTGCTGCTGGCGCTGTCGGGGTTGGCGTACATGGTTGAAGGGGCGGCGTACGTCAAGCGGCTGTCGCCCGCGCACGACGTCAGCGCCCTGGTCTTCCGACAGGCCAGGGATCGACCCTACGCCAACGGCCCCAGCACCGTCGTGGCGCTGTTCGCACACGGCCAGGCCCCGGAGGATCTGCCTCGCCCGCTGCCGGCGGGGGTTCGCTGCTACGACCGCTTCGCCAACCCGGTCGTACCACCAAGGCAGGCAACGCGGAGCCCGGTGTATCTCGTCGCCACCGGCGCTCTCGCGGAGACGGTCCTGGCGGTCCTGTCCGGCGAAGACACCCCCGCGACCATACCACCGCCCGCAGATGAACGCGGTGTCGAGGCACTGCTCACCAAGACAGCCAAGTCGTTGTCAAGCGGCCGCCCGCCGCTGTGGGCGCTGTTTAGCCCGCAAGGCTCTCTTGCCGTGATGGAGGCCTCGAAGCACACGACCGCCGTCCGCAGAGGGCAGCTAAGGTCGGACCCGGAATTGGCACGCCGGTTTCGGCTGCCCAGCGACGTCCTGGTTGACCAGCATTCGGTCCAGCGCTCCGGCGAGCTGGCCATCGGATGGGCCCGAGCGGTTGCGGGGTCGGACACTGACCGACCCGGAAGGGCTTGGCATCTGGTTTTCGCGGCCACGCCGGACGGTTTCGCCGGCGGCTGGCGGCACACCGCACTGACGATCGTGCCCGACCGTACGCCACGGAAGGAGGCCAACACTGGGGTGATGGACGCACTGCGCCGCATCGAGCGGGCCGTGGCGGCCGGCAACGTCTGGGCGCTTCGGGACCATCACTACCGAGACCGGTTCCTCTGCGGCCTGTGCAAGCCGGACGGGGAAGCCTTCTGGCTGGGCGACGCGGACGGCTACCTTCAGATGTTCCAGACGGCGATGTTCTTCGGCGCGCCGCGCAAGCCCACGTTCACGCCGTCGAAGGTCGTTGTCGGCGACAACGTGGCCGCGGTCGTTGGCCGGTGGCAGCTCACGTCTCTGTTCTTCGGACCGATGCCGTACGACGTGGCCGTCACGCTGATCCGCACGGACGGCGACTGGCGGCTCGCCGGCCTATGCCTGAGCGCCGGAGGCCCGACGAAGCCCAGGGACTAGCGCTCTATCGCTCGTCATCTGATGGTCGGGTGCGTCACCTACCAGAGCCGACCCGTCCCCTGGACCCCAGACCCTAGCCTTCGGACCCTATCCCCTACCCCCTAGGCCCTAAACCCTGGCCCCCGAGCCCTAACTCAAGCGTAGGCGTGACCCCCAGCGCTTCCAGCCACAAGCAGCGCTCTGACCCCGGGCCTCCCACCCCCAACTCGCCTCCAGCCGACGACGGGTAAACATATACTCGTTTGTACTTGAGCGGTCGGTTTGGGTAGAATACACATCAGCACTCTGCCACGCGGGAATCCTCGCCTAGTGGGAATAGGTCGAACGGCCGTACCAAGCGTGTGCAAGCATAGATCAACCAATCGGCCTGCTGGGTGCAGGAACCCCTGCGGAGGAGGATGTGTCGTGGTTAACGAAGCCATCCGACGGAGACACGTGGACATTTCATGTGGACTGGTTCTGAGTCTCCTGGCGATCGCTGGCTTTAGGTGTGGCCCCACCACTCCGGGGGGTCCCGGGGATGCGACCCAGGGCCTCAGCGGGGCGCCCAGTCCGGACGTCCAGAGGACCCAAGGGGACCTGCCGGCCCCCGTCTGGTTCAAGGAACGCAAGACCGAGCAGGACCGGGGCGGGCAGACCGACGTGCTCGTCTTTCATATGCTGGCAAGTGGCGGCGTCGACGCCAGGCAGTGGACCGCCGACCGGTTTGGCGCTCGCGGCGGCAGTGCAACCGTAGTGATGGCGTATGGCCAGCAGAATCCTCTTGCTCAACAGAACATCCGCGCCGGCAGCAGGCTTGGCAGGATTGAGATTCGATGGTTCCTTCCAGGCACGCGGGTCGGCTTAGGTCCTGAATACGACTTTACCCAGGTGTTCACCAACTGCCAAATCTTCTCTGTCGAGGCGACCGACCCCGGCGCGCTGCCCACCGGTTCGATTGAGTTGGACTACAAGGAGATTTCGTTCAACTACGATCGCATGTCAACTGGCACGGATTCTACGGGGGACGTCCCCGGCGGATACAGCTGGGATCCCAACCATAGCGTCGGAGCCTAGCACCGTCACACCGCAGGGCATCGCTGCACCCCATGGGAGCGAGAGTGTCAAGCAGCACGTTTGCGGACGGATGGACAGGCCCGGTTCAGCCCAAGGCGTGCTCGG
>CAYOGX010000407.1:0-5294 GCA_964403235.1 uncultured Planctomycetales bacterium
CGAGCGCCCGCCCCGGACGGAACGGGGTGACAAAACCGACCTGGGCCCGTTGTCCGGTGGGCTGGCGGTGGGTTTGTTGACTTGGCCGATGGCGTAACTAGAATGAGGCTCACCAGTTCCGGACGGTGGTGACCGGCGTTTTTTCCCCTTTCCGACCAAACGTTGCCGGTGTTGGGCTGTCTGGTATCCTGGCAGGAGCACCCGAAATGAGCATCCCATTCGTGCGAACCGTTTACGTCATCGTCGCGGCGGCCCTCGTGCCCGCCTGGGGGGTCCTGGCGGCAGCCGCGCCAAGTCGCGACGTCCCCGAACGCATCACCGTGGTGGGCAAGGCCACCGGCACCGGGCTGAAGTCCGAAGAGGAGGCCACTCTCAACGCCCAGCGCAAGGCCGTCGAACGCCTCTGCGGCACCTTCATCAACTCGATGAGCCAGACCGAGAACTACCAGCTCGTCTACGACAAGGTGCTGGCCCAGGCCACGGGCTTCGCCCGAATCGTCAAAATCATCGAGACCGAAAAGGCCGACGGCATGACCTTCGTCAAGGCCGAGATCGAGGTCTTCCCCGCCCGTTTCCGACGCAAGTGGGCCGAGTTCGCCCACATCAAAGAGGCCGAGGACAACCCACGATGCATCCTGATCGTCGTCGAGGACGACGACACCACCGACCGAAAGCGTCCTCGGCCCAACGGGGTGGTCCAGTCGGAGCTGGAGGGGTTCTTCATCGACAAGGACGTGCAGTTGATGGACAAGGCCGTCAGCGACGCCGTGCGCCAGCGGGATCTGGAGCTGGCGGCCGTCAACGACGACGTGAACAAGCTGGCGGCGACGGGGGCGGCCTTCAAGGCCGAAGTCGTCGTTCTGGGTCGGGCCGAGGCCACGCCGGCCGGCGCGACCACCATCGGCGGGGTGACACTGCACAAGTGGCGGGCGGTGGTGACGATCCGGGCGATCCAGACGGATTCGGCCAAGATCCTGATGTCGAGGCAATACGAGCTGATGAAGAATACCACCAGTGGGACCGGTGGCGGTCCGCTGGCGCTGCAAGAGCTGGCCAAGAAGCACAAGGCCAAGATCCTGCTGGACATCGGCAAGGCCTGGCGGAAACGGGCGTCGGTCCGGCGGATCATCCGGCTGACGGTCCGACCGCTGCGGTATCCCGAGGCGCTGGTCTTCACCGAGCAGATCAAGAAGCTCGACGGTGCGGCCGAGGCCCGGCTCCGCGAGGTGGTGCAGAACTCGGCCGACATCGAGGTGGACTGGAAGAACAAGATCGATGACTTGGCCGCCCGCCTGATGGAGATGCAGCTCGAGAACGGCGGCAAGCTCGAGATCACCGAACGCACCGCCAACCGTCTGTTCGCCAAGGTGGTCAAGTAGGATCCATCCGCCACGCACCCCCTGTCTTGACGGGCATTCACGACACCGATCGTGGCGTCCGCCTTCCAGCGCAAGTGCCTCCCAGACCGCGCCGGACCCTTGCCCCCCCAGTGAGCTTGACCCGTCGGGGCGCATGGCGACAATCGCCCGCATGGATCAGGAGCGGCTGAGTTGCGACATCCCGATCCGTGTCCGGTACGCCGAATGCGACCCGTGGGGGAACGTTCACCACGGACGGTACTTCGACTACTTCGAAGGCGGTCGGGTGGAGTTGCTGCGTCGGCTCGGGGTGAGCTATCGGGAGTGCGAGGAACGGGGGGTGTTCTTCGTGGTGAACAAGCTGGAGTGTCGGTATCGGGCACCGGCCTGTTTCGACGATCTGCTGACGTTGACGACGACGCTGGTCCGGGCGACGCGCGCCCGCCTCGACCACCGCTACGTGCTGACGCGAGACGGGGTGATCCTGACCGAGGCGACGATCTCGTTGGCGTGCGTGGACAGGGACGGTCGGGTGCAGGCGATTCCGGAGTGGTTTCCGACGGCCTCGGTCCGTCCCGGGCGGTAGCCGCGGGGGCCGGGGCCGGCCGTCCCGGGCCCCCGGACTGGGTGGCCATCCCCCCGGGTCGGTGGCCTGAGGGGGTCGGGCAACCGGGTTTGGTAAACTGCTTGACGCTAGTGGCCGACGTTGTATATTGATAGTAGGAGGTCGGTCGCCCGGAGGTCTGCGGCCGACCGGCGACATTCAGGGCGAGGCCGGTTCCAGGAACCGGCCGTTGCAGTTGTAACGGCACAGACCGATGACGCGCACAACAGCATGATGCTCGGGGCGGCTGACAAGCCTGAAGTGCTTGCCGCGAGCTAGTTGCGTCGATCCGGCTTCTGTGCTTTTTTTGTGAGACTATGCCCCAGATTACGTTGCCAGATGGAAATGCCCTGACGGTCGATCCGGGCGCGACGGTGGCCGATGTGGCGGCGGCGATCGGCCCGGGTCTGGCCAAGGCGGCCGTCGCCGGACGCGTCGTCGTGGGCCAGAACGGCACGCAGCTCGTCGACCTGAACACGCCCCTGACCCAAGATTGCGCGCTGAGCATCGTGACGCTCAAGGCCGACGACGCCGACAGCCTCGAGCTGCTGCGGCATAGCTGCGCCCACGTGATGGCCGACGCGATCGTGCAGTTGTGGCCCGAGGCCAAACTGGTCTACGGCCCGCCGGTCGAAGACGGGTTCTACTACGACATCGATCTGGACCAGCCGATCACGCCCGAGGATTTCGAGGCCATCGAGGAGCGGATGAAGGCCATCATCGACGCCGACCTGCCCTTCACGCGGTACGAGATCCCGCGGGACGAGGCGATGGGCAAACTCCAGGCCGAGGGCAACCGATACAAGATCGACAACGCCGAACGGGCCGAGGGCGACACGCTGACCTTCTACGTCACCGGCCCACAAGCGGGGGAGGCGTTCGAGGACCTGTGCCGTGGACCGCACCTGCCCCGGACGGGCAAGATCCCCGCGTTCAAGATCACCAGCGTGGCGGGCGCGTACTATCGTGGCGACGCCAACGAGAAGATGCTGCAACGCGTGTACGGCACGGCCTGGCCGAGCAAGAAGGAACTGAAGGCGTATCTCCACCGGCTCGAGGAAGCCAAGAAACGCGATCACCGCCTGCTGGGCAAGCAGCTCGATCTGTTTAGTGTGCACGAGGACATCGGTCCGGGCCTGATCCATTGGCATCCCAAAGGCGCGTTCATCCGACATCAGATCGAGTCGTTCTGGCAGGCCGAGCATCTGAAGCGCGGGTACGACCTGACGTACACCCCGCACATCGCCAGCGAGCGAATGTACCAGCGCAGCGGGCACCTCGAGAAGTTCGCGGACATGATGTACTCGCCCATGGACATCGACGGGGTGAACTACTATCTCAAGCCGATGAACTGCCCGGGCCACTACATGATCTATCAGAGCAACCCGCGGAGCTACCGGGATCTGCCGATCCGCATGGCCGAGTTGGGCACCGTCTACCGCTATGAGCCCTCTGGGACGCTGCACGGGATGCTTCGGGTGCGGGGGTTTACGCAGGACGACGCGCACACCTTCTGCACGCTCGATCAGTTGGACGAGGAGTTGGACCTCATCCTGGAGCTGATGGACTTCATGATGCGGTCGTTCGGGTACACGTATAAGGCCTATCTGGCCACGCGTCCGGAGAAGTACCTCGGCACGGTGGAGGAGTGGGACCGGGCGACGGCCGCGTTACGGGCCGCGCTCGAGCGCCGCGGCCTGGACTACGAGATCGACGAGGGCGGCGGGATCTTCTACGCGCCCAAGATCGACATCAAGCTGATCGACTCGATGGGTCGAGAGTGGCAGGGCCCGACCCATCAGGTGGACCTGCAGGCGGCCAGGCGGTTTGGTATTACGTACATCGGGCCCGACAATGCCCCGCACGAGCCGGTCATCATCCATCGGACGGTGCTGGGGAGCATGGGAAGGTTTATCGGAGGGCTGATCGAGCACTACGCGGGGGCATTTCCGATGTGGCTGGCCCCGGTGCAGGTACGGGTGGCGTCGGTCAGCGAGAAGAGCGCCGACTACGCCCGGCAGGTGCGCGATCGCCTGTCTGACGCGGGTCTGCGGGTGGAGTTGGACACCAGCGCCGAGAAGATCGGCCCGAAGAAGCACGAGGCCCGCAGGCTGAAGATTCCGTATATAGTCGTGGTGGGGGAGAAGGAAGCGGCTGAGGGAAGCGTTAACGTCAACGATCGTTCGGGTAAGACCCTCGGCAACGAGTCGATCGATGGTTTCATCGATCGCTGCACCGCTGAAGTGAGAGAGCGGGCCGCCTCAGCGGCCGCCTTTTGAGCCGGCACGTGCCGGTCGCGTGGAACGCCGGCGGCGGGCCACGTTTTGACGAGTCGGGTCCAATTTGAAAGGGTTTAGCTATCGCCCAGAGTCATCGGTGTAACGAGCAGATTCGGCTGTCGCCGGTGCGGTTGATTGATCACGAGAACGTCCAGATCGGCGTGATCCCGACGGATGAGGCTCTTCGCCGGGCCCGGGCTGCCGGCCTGGACCTGGTGGAAGTTGCCCCCCACGAGCAGCCGCCCGTGTGCCGGATCATGGACTATGGCAAGTTCAAGTACTCGCAGAAGAAGCGAAAGCACAAGCAGCACGAGCAGAGGCTGAAGGAAATCCGCCTGCACCCCGACATCGGTGAGCATGATCGGGAAATCAAGCTGAACCAGGCCCTCGCGTTCCTCGACAAGGGCGACAAGGTGCAATTTACCATGATCTTCCGCGGGCGCGAGCGGTTCCACCAGGAGATCGGCTACCAGATTTTCAACGCGATCATAGAGCGGGTGGCGCAAAAGGCGAAGATCGAGCGACACCCCCGCAGCGAAGGTCACCGGATGGTCATGATCCTGGCGCCGGCGAAGCACTGACCCCTGCTTCAGCTTACAGAAAGCGAGCTTATTCAGAGATGACCGAAGACTTGATTCCGCCCCATGGTGGTCTGGCCGCGCCCGTGGATCGGACGGTGGGCGAGGACCAGCTTGACGAATTCCGGCGTGAGACCGCCTCCCTGACCGTATTGCCGGTCACCGACGCCGATCTGTCCAGCGTTTATCGGATTGGAGACGGCGGGCTCAGCCCGTTGACCGGGCCGATGGTCAAAGCCGTTTATGATCAGGTCCTTCGCGAGGTCAACATTACCTGCAACGGCAAGAAATACGCCTGGGCCATTCCGATCTCGCTTCCGGCGGACACGGAACTGGCGGCCTCGCTGAAGCCTGGCCGGCGCGTGCGATTGACCAACACCGCCGGTGAGACGGTGGGGGCCCTGGGCGTTGAGGACGTGTTCCCCTGGGATAAGCCCGGTTACCTCGAGAGCGTATATCGGACCAGGCGGACCGA
>CAYOGX010000408.1:0-5288 GCA_964403235.1 uncultured Planctomycetales bacterium
GCCCATGTCGTAATGGCTGCCCCACACGCGGAGCACGGTGTAGCCCTTGCCGCTGCTGAGCTGCTGATCGAGGATCTCCCCCTTGATCGGGTCCGCCTGGAGTGGCGCAGCGGTCGCCGTCACGCATGCGACAGCCAGCGCTACCGCGCGTCGTATCGTGGCCATGCGCATTGTGATTCTCCTCTTGCTACGGGTCGGCCGCTCTGGGCGCTGTCCTGTAATCGCTGGCGGGCGGCCCCTGGGCCGCTCAACCTCCTCGCCGCATCCGGCGGGAGGCCAGACCGCAGACGGCGACACCAATCACCAACGCCGGAAGTAGCTGTCCCGCCCCGCCCCCGCCGCATTTGAAGAAGGCCTTGACCTGGCGGTCGGCGTCCATCACGATCACGATCGAATCATTCGTGTCGATCACCACGTAGTTCCCGTCATCCGGGTAGTTGGGGTCCCAGATCTTCCATTTCGTGAACTGCTTGCCCGGGTTGGCCGTAGCCGTCAGCGTGACGATCTGGTTCGGCTCGTAGACGGGCTGATTCGGGTCGACGTCGACGGTTCCCCGCGCGGGGTTGCTCACCTCGAGGGTCAGCGTCTTGAGCGCGTCGTCCAGATCGGTCCATTCCAGCTCGACGCGGGCGGTGCGGCCCGGGTCGGTGCGGCCGTCGACCCAGACGGTCAGATCGCCTCGCTCGCGGTAGGCGATGCTCATCTTGTGCAGGCCTTCGTTGCCCATTACGTCCCAGTGGCCGAGCAACGTGGCGGTCTCGTTGGCGTCTTCCAGGTCCTGGTAGTAGTCGGCCATGAACTCGCCGCCCGAGGGCGTGTACGAGCCGTCCGTCTCGCTGTTGGTCGTGATCAGGACGTCGCCGCTGAAGTAGGACGGGTGCGGCTTGCGGAGCTTGTAGAACGTCGGACTGGGGGTCCGGCGGCAGGTAATGACGCCCCCGTGGCCCTGCGGCACGTAGTAGTTGATGAAGCTGCCCGTGCCGGCGTTGTAATTGTCGTGCAAGTCACCATACACGTAGTCCGCGTGGGTGGCCAGGTTGGGATCGGTCACCATCGTCAGCGCGTACCTGGCCGCCACGGAGCGCGCGAGCCATGGGGAGATCGGCGTGCCGCTGGACGAGTTGTAGTCGTGCAAGGAGGCCTGTGTGCCGAACTCGTTGACGGCGGTGACGACGGCCACGTAGCCCGCAAAGGCCAGGTTCGCCCACGCCGGCGAGCCGTCGGTCGGCAACCAGACGCACACGACGTGGTGGTTGCACGAGGGGATCGGCGTGCCGAAGTCCAGGCGTCGCGTGCTGAGCGCCGTGACCGGGTCGGCCACGAGATGCCCCCAACAGGAATGGCTGCGACACGAGACCGACATGTATCCCAGGTCGCTGTAGAGGTTGGACACCTTCAGGTCGAGCTTGTCGATGCTGTGTCCGCGCGCGACCAGGGCCGCCACCATCCCGTCTAGCTCGTCCTCGATCTCGTCCGGCTTCCAGACCGTGTTCGTGCTGACGATGCTGCGGGCGGTGTTGTACAGACCGCCGAACAGGCTTTTCATCTCGCCGATGGCGGTGTTGATCTCGCCGTGCAACAGCCATCCATGGGCGTAGCCCATGTCGTAATGGCTGCCCCACACGCGGAGCACGGTGTAGCCCTTGCCGCTGGTGACCTGCTGATCGAGGATCTCACCCTTGATCCCGTTGGCCTGGAGCGGCGCAGCGGCGGCGGCCAGGATTCCGACGCAGAGCGCCGCCAGCGCCCATAGCCCGCCGGCGCTTCGCAGGTGGTGATTCAACGCGGCCGCGGCGTGCATCCCGTACGACGTCCTGTGGTCATTCCGTGCTGACGTGCGCATCGGCAAGATCCTCCATTTCGTTACCACCATCGTTCGACGTCTGCTCCCACAGTATCACCTGCCGCGTCGCCTTGCACGACGCGCGACCACACCACAGAGGCTCATCCCAATCACCAACAACGGAATCGCCTGTTCCATCCCGCCGCCGCACTTGAGGACGGCCTTGACTTCTCGATCCGCGACCATCAGGACCGCGATGGGGTTGTTCGTATCGGTCACGATATAGCCAGCGTCGCCGGGATGCCAGGGGTCGTCGATCTTCCACAGCTTGAACGACTTGCCCTCGTTCGGCTCGGCCGTCAGGGTCACCAGCGTCCCGGCCGGGAAGTTTGGCGCGTTCGCGTCGTTCGGTTCGGGGTTGAGATCGACCCGGCCCCACTGCGGCTTCTTGACCGTGAGGTCCAGGACGTAGTGCGACTTGTGATGGACGTACCGGGCGTCGCCCATCTCGGCCGCATAGTTGCTGCGGATGGTCTCGTTCTCGTCGATCAGGCTGGTCGCCCACTCGTCCCAGAACCCCGGCTTGTCCCACGGGTCGCTGATGTAGGTGAAGGCCTTGAGATGCGCGTGGCCGGTGATTTTGCCGAAGTAGGGGACGAACCAGTCGGCCCAGTTGTCGGCGTTGCCCGTGCCGCCGTTGTGGATGGGGCACGACTCGCAGACGATGACCGGCTTGTTGTGCGAGGCCGCGTCGAGGACGAACGGCTCGGAGCTGTTCATCTGGCTGACGGTGAAGTAATTGATACCCCACCAGTCGACGGCGTCGTCGCCGGGGTAGTAGGACATGTAATCGAACGCATCGGGGTTCACCGCGTTCCACACCCAAGCGACGTTGTCCACGCCGACGGTTGCGAAGACGCTGCGGATGTGATTCCAGACCAAGATGAAATCCGGCCCGGAGATCCCGCTGTGCACGCCGGACGAGCCGGTCCCGAACTCGAACCCCGGCCGGACGAAACACGGCACGCGGATCGACTTGACCTCCGTCGCAATGCTGATGATCTGGGCGTCGTAGTCGCCGTTGAGTATCTCGGTGACGTTGATGGTCTGCGTCTCGTCGTACAGCGCGAGCCCCAGATTCAGGTAGTACGGGTATCCGTGGTTCTGAACAATGTCGGTCAGGTCGGTCGAGTCCAGCATCGCCGCCAGCGGGTGGATGCCCTGGTAGGCCGCGTAGATGACGGGGACGTGCCCGACGCCCGTCTGGTACTCCGAGACATACTGCCAGTTCTCGGCATCGGTGTAGCCGAAAACCGTAGGAACGTACTGCCCCAAGCCGTGGAGGACCTGGCCGTCGTTCGGCTCGAACTTGGCGCCCATGTCCGCGCGGGCTGGAAGGGCAGGACCAACCGCCGTCAACCACGCCGCAAGCGTAGCCAGCCCAAGCGAATGCCTCACGAAGCGCCCCTCCCCAGAGACGACGAAAGGAATCGACCCCACTAGATAGTTTACCCAATGACGCCCCGTTGTTCAAATACCGCCGGTCGGGGGTCGCGCAACATGCCGTGTGTAATACGCATCCGAATTGCTTCTGGCGCGTCGAATCACGACCAGGATGGCCGTGGAAAACGGCCGATGCGGATCGGGACTCGCAGCGCTCAATCAAGACGTGGGTAGGGGGGTTACCTTCTGCGTCTGACCACCCAGATCAAGCCAAGCAAGCCAAGCGTCATTGACAGAAAGGGGGGCCTGCCCGCGGGGGCGCATTTGAAGACGGCGACGACTTGGCGGTCGGCCGTCATCACGAGCGTGAGCGGGTTGTTGGTGTCGGTGACGAAGTGGTTCCCGTGACCGGGGTGGTTCGGGTCGTCGAGTTTCCACTTCTTGAAGGCGGTGCGCTCGCCGGGCTCGGCCGTCAGCGTGACGGTCTTGCCGACGAAGTATCTCTCCAGGTTCGGCTCGACCGTGACCGTCCCCCACCCGACCCAGTGGGACTTGGCGATGCTGACCGTCAGCTCGTACGTCACCTGCTCGATCCAATCCGCCGGCAGCGTGGCGATCCAACCCTGGAAGCCGTACGGGGAGTCGCTCTGGCCGCCGCCGACGACGGTCAGTCCGTCATCGGAGATGCCCGTGGCCTGGCCCAACGACCATCCGGTCAGGTCCAGGCCCAGCGCCGTCAGTACGCCCTCGAGGCTGAGCATCCCGGTGGCGGTCGTCCAGATGAAGGCGCCACCGTTAGCGCTCTCCCCCACGACCACCGACCCGTCTCCCGACACGTCATAGGCCCTGCTGAGGATGAAGTACTCGCGGGGGAACCCGCCCAGTGCCGTCATGACGCCGTTTTTCCAGCGGAAGCCCTCCCACCACCCGGAGCTGGCCTCAGAGCTGCTGGCCCCCACAATCACCGACCCGTCGGGCGAGACGGCGGTGGCGAAACCACTGGCATTGGGCGGTGCTCCGGGCAGGTAGCCCAGTGCGGTCATCACGCCGTTTTCCCATCGAACGGGCCCATAGCTAATGCCGGAACGGGCGGTGCCGACCACGACGGACCCGTCGGCGGACACGTCGCGGGCTTCCCTTCCCCCAAGGGGGCTCATCACGCCGTTTTCCCAGCGAAAGGCCCCCCCTGATCCGAGTCCCACGACGACCGACCCGTCCGCAGACACCCCCATGGCCCAGGACCCGCCGAGTGCGGACATAATGCCGTTCTCCCAGCGGAAGGCGCCGCCGCTCCCCCACCCGACGACGACCGACCCGTCCGCCGACACGGCGTAGGCCTGGCTATCAAGGGCCCCGCCCGGCAGGTCGCCGAGGCCGCTGATCACGCCGTTCTCCCAGCGGAAGGCCTCGAAATGATGGATGCCTGCCGAAGTATCGATCACGCTGCGCCCGACAACGACCGACCCGTCGGCCGAGACGCCGTATGCGCAACTGGAGAACTCCCCCCCAGGGAGATCGCCCAGGCCTTGAAAACTGGGCACTGCCGCTCGAGCCCTTGAGCACGAGAACAGCACCACGGTCACCCCCACACCGAGAGTCGCCCACGCCCTCATCGCGTCACCCCTTTCGGTTTTGCGATCACCTGCCCCGTCGTCATTCTAAGGGGCCGCCGGGGAGCGGACGAGCTCTTGTGTGTGTCTTTGAGCAAGATCGAGCGTAAGTGCTTCTGGCACTGGAACCTCTGGCACCTGAGATTCCCCAGGCAAGAGCATTCCGCCCGGAAGGACACTAACCGAGCGGTCACGACCGTGACGATGACTGACCGCGGGGTCGTGGTTGTCTTTAACCCCCCGTGCGGCGAGGGGGCCGGCGTCTCTCATCGAAGCAAGCGCCACGTGTTCGTGCGGATCGTCTCTATGGACTATGATGTCCCGTAATCGCCGGGCGGGGCCGGAAACCGGCATGATCAGGACCCGGAGTTCTGTTTCCCCCTCAGGGTGTCCAGCTCTCTTCTTAGCTTGCCGGCGTCCGTGTACAGGAGAGAGTGGATTCCCAGCCTGCG
>CAYOGX010000409.1:0-5287 GCA_964403235.1 uncultured Planctomycetales bacterium
GCCGGCTGGTCGTCGTTCGTGAACAACACCCCCAGCATGGCCCGGCGGTTCGTCGACGTGATCGTCAACGACGAGCCCCCCTCGCCGAGCTTCCACGACGGCATGCGGACCCAGGAGGTGATGGAGGCGGTCCTGATCAGCTCGCAAGAGCGGCGCTGGGTAGATCTGCCCCTGCCAGTTCAGGATCGAAATGGGGCGAGCCCATGACGCGGCGCGAACGGCGGGGTGGCACGGTCAAGCGTCAGCTTGGCCGTGAGGTCGGCGCGACATCCAACACGGCCAAGCTCCGCCTCGTTCCGAGGCTCCGCTTGACCGTGCCACCCCTTTGTGGAAACGACGTGACCGCGTTTTGCTTGGGTACGCGACCGACGCTTTCGGTTTGGGATCGATAGGGAGCGAAGTGGATGACGCGGCGGGAACGGTTTTTGGCGATCCTCGGCAAGCAGCGGGCCGACACGATCACGTGGGCGCCCAACTTCGATCACTGGCTGAACGTCAACAGGGCCAACGACACCGTCCCGGCGGAATTCGATGGCATGAGCCGAAACGACATCGTTCGGGCCGTCGACGCGACGATCTGGGCCAGGACGGGCGTGCTGCGATCGGAGCGCCCCAACGTTCGCGTCAGACGCGAGGAGGACCCGGGCAAGACCATCCGCACGGTCTACGAGACGCCCGTCGGCTGTGTGGAGACGCTGCATCGGTACGCTGGCGACTTGACGCACGCGCTGTTCCTCACCGAGCACATGGTCAAGCGCGTGGAGGACATCGAGGTCGCCAAGTTCATCGCGGCCGACACGACATACACGCTGGACGTCGAGCCGTTTCTCGAGTCCGAGCGCGACGTCGGGGATGACGGGATATCGCTGGTGGGTCTGCCGACGTGCGTACCCTTCATCCAGTTCGGCAAGACCGACGCCGGCTGGGTGAACGGGATCTACCTGTGGCACGACCACCCGCGCGAGGTCGAGGCGCTGCTGGAAGTCTACACAGCCAAGAACGTCGAGGCGGCGAGACTGCTGGCCGACAGCCCCTGCAAGGTAATTCAGAGCGGCGACAACATGGACGAATGGACGATGCCGCCGAACCTGTTCGAGCGGTACGCCGTCCCGTACTACCGCCGGATATCGGCGATCCTGCACGAGGCGGGCAAGATCCTGCAAGGCCACTGGTGCGGCCGGACCAAGCGGCTGCTGCCGCTCGTGCCCGACACGGGCATCGACGTGGTCGAGGCGTTCGCGTCGGCCCCCATGGCCGACCTGACGGTGGCTGAAGCGCTTGACGCCCTGCGGGGCAAGGTCGTCCTACAGGGCGGCATCCCGTCGATCCTCATGTGCGAGCAGGGCGGCACGCGGGACGATCTGAGGCGGTACGTAGATGAGCTGCTGCGAACCGTCCCGATCGGCGAATGGTTCGTGATCGGCATGGGCGACAACGTGCCGCCCGACGCGGATTTCGAGCGGGTCAAGATCATCTCGCAGATGGTCAACGCGCTCGAGCCGGTCTCCCCCGGATAGGGGCCGGCGCGCCAGGCGGGGGCGGATCGATCTCGGCGGCAAGGCGCCGCCAGCGGAGAATCGCGAATGCCGACGATCGAGACGCTCACCAGCCAGATCGAAGAGGCGCTGAACGAACAGCCCGTCCTCGACGTACACACGCACCTGGACGCCACGCACCTGGCCGCGCGAGGTCTGCACGACCTGCTGCTGTACCACATGGTCGTCAGCGACCTGTACAGCGCGGGGTGTCCGGACGGTGGCCGGTTGAGTGAATGGCCCGACGAGGCCGAGGCCCGTGATCGGATCGTTCAGGCCCTACCCTTCCTGCCGATGATCGAGAACACGAGCTGCTGCTGGGGGCTGCGGATCATCCTGCATGACCTGTTTGGTTGGACCGACCCGATCACCCGGGAGAACTGGCGGCGGCTCGACGATCACGTTTGCCAGCGGGCCGACGACGAAACATGGCCTCATCGCGTGCTCGACCGCGCCAAGATCCGGCGGAGCTGCACGGAGCTGTGGCGACGCCATGACGGCCAGGCCGACGACCTGCTGCAATACAGCCTCGAGTGGGCGTTCTTCGCCCGCTGCCAGTGGGGCGAGTACGACACGGCGTTGTACGAACTGGAGCAGACTTGGTCGCAGGACCGCCCCGCGCCGCCGCTACCGGTGACGATGCCCGAGTCGCGGCCGGCCGTCGCCAGGCCTGTTCACTCGCTCGACGACGTGAACGACGCGCTCGATCACTACGCCGAACTGATCCCCTACAACGAGATCTCCGGCACGGCCCAGCACCTGTCGACGGACATCGACTATCGACCGGTTGACGACGACGAGATGGCCGCCGCCCTGGCGCGTCGCGACCGGGCCGGCCCCGACGAGCGGGACGTCTACGCGAGCTACATCCTCGAGGGGTTCTTCAAGCGCCTGGAGCGCCGGACCCGGCCGTTTGTGTTCCAGTTCTCGCTCGGCGCCGAGCCTTTACCTTATGAGACGGCCAGCCGGTTGAGCCACAGGACGTTGGCACAGCTCGGCGAGCTCATCGCGCGGCATCCGCGCGTGAATTTCCATTGCTACTCGTCGAGCGCACATGCCAACCAGACGCTGTGTACGCTGGCACGGGAGCTGCCCAACTTCTATCTGGTCGGCACCTGGTGGCACAGCTTTTTCCCGCCGTTCGTCCACAGGACGATCGACGAACGGCTCGACATGCTGCCGGTCAACAAGCAGATCGGGTTCTTCTCCGACGCGTACTGCGTCGAGTGGAGTTACGCCAAGGCCGTCATCGTCCGCAAGATGCTGGCGCGGGTCCTCGCCCAGAAGGTGGGCTGCGGACAATACGACAAACAGATGGCTCTTCGCGTGGCCGAACAGATCCTGTTCGAGACTCCGAAGGACCTGCTGGGCATGACGCCAAGGATCACGTAGGGTCCGCCGTGCAACCTGGGAGGCGACCGAATGAACGCTCCGTTGTGTGTGGTGCTCGTGATGCTGTCATTCGCTGTCGGACTGACCGCGTTCGCCGCCGAGGCGCCCAAGGCGCCGAAGGCGCCGCCGTCCAAGCTGGCCAAGCTGCTGGCCACGCGCATCCTTGAGAAGCACACCTCGCACAACGAGATGCGGGCGTTTCTGCATGCCCGCATCCCGCCGCTCGAGCGACCCGCCGACGCGAAGCAATGGGACATCATAGCGCAGGGACTGCGCGATCGAATGCTCGACGAGGTCGTCTTCAAGGGACACGACACCAGCGTCCGGACCGATATGCCCGGCGTGCAATGGCTCGATACGATCGAGACGGGCAAGGGCTATCGCGTTCGCAAGCTGCGGTACGAGGGCTATCCGGGCATGTGGATCCCCGCCCTGCTGTACGAGCCGACGACGCTGGAGGGGAAGGTGCCCATCGTGCTCAACCCCAACGGGCACGAACGGCCCAAGGGCAAGGCGGCCGAGTATAAGCAGCTCCGATGCATCAACCAGGCCAAACGCGGCATGATCGCGCTGAACCCCGAGTGGATCGCCATGGGCGAGCTGCGTCAGCCCGGCTACGATCACTATGAGCTGGCCTATCTCGACCTGTGCGGACAAGCGGGCGTGGGCGTGTTCTACATGCTGCTCAAGCGCGGGCTCGACGTCCTGCTCGACCATCCGAACGCCGATCCGACGCGGGTGGCCGTTACGGGGCTGTCGGGCGGCGGGTGGCAGACGATTTTCTTCAGCAGCCTGGACACACGGGTCAAGCTCGCGGTGCCCAACGCGGGCTACATCGGCCAGGAGACCCGATACCAGCACAAGTCCGACATCGGCGATCTCGAGCAATGCCCGGTCGATCAGCTCCTCGTGGCCGACTACACGCATATGACGGCCATGCTCGCACCGCGGCCGGCGCTGCTGATCTACAACGAGAAGGACAACTGCTGTTTCGTGTCCGAGCGCGCCCGGCCGTCGGTCTACGAACCGGTCGTGCCGTTCTACAAGCTGTACGGCAAACGGGATCGGTTCCGATACCACGAGAACAAAGATCCAGGCGACCACAACTACCTGCTCGATAACCGCCAGCAGTTGTACAAGTTCCTCAACGAGCATTTCGTCCCGGCCGGTCGGCGCCGGCACAAGGAGATCGCGTCCGACGACGAGGTCAAGACCCGCAAGCAGCTCAACGTGGGCGTGCCGAGGGACAACGCGACCTTCTACACGCTAAGCGAAGCGCTTGCCGCCAGGCTACCGGCGCATCCGCTGGCTGAGCTTGACGGGACGCCCGCGCCGGCGTCCTGGCACCAAGAGCGCCGGGCCGCCCTTCGCGAGAATCTGCGGATCGAACGGGCCTCGGCCGCAGTCGTCGAAACGAAGGACGTATCCGACGACGAGTACACGGCCAAGGCGCTGAAGCTCAAGATCGGTCAGGATTGGCACGTGCCCGCGGTCGAGTTGGCCCCGAAGGGCACGTCGCCCAAGCGGGTGGCCGTCGTCGTCGCAGACGGCGGGCGCGCCCAGGCCGAATCGCTCGTTCGCGACCTGCTCAAAGACGGGCACCGCGTGCTGGCCGTCGACCTGCTATTGACCGGCCAATGCCGGCCGGTGGGGTTTTCGCCCTGGCAATACGCGATGTGCATCGGCAACGTCGGCGGCCGGCCGCTCGGGCTGAAGGTGACGCAACTGCTGGCAATCACGAACCACGTCGCCAAGACGTATCCCGGTCAGCCCATCACGCTGGCCAGCGCGGGCCGCGTCTCATCGGTCACGGCCGTTCTGGCAGCCGCGCTCAGCGAGACGCATCGACCCGACATGCTCGTCACCGTCGGCCTGCCCGCGTCGCTGAAGCTGATGATCGAGAAGCACGTCAAGTACACCGACGTGCCCTCGTTGTTCAGCTTCGGCCTGTTGGTCGAGGCCGACGTTTGTGAGATGCTCGCTTTGGCCCTGCCCGCCCGCGTCAAGCTCATCAAGACCGAGGGCAGCAAGGAACAAATCACAAAGGCCCTGACCCCGTTCACCCGTCAGCCCGGAGCGGGCCACCAAGGCAAGATCGACCTGTGCCAGCAGGGCTACGATCGGTAGGAGACGTTTGCCGATGCGAGCTAGGAATCTCGCACCAGCGGTGGGCGCATCCTCACATCAGCACCATGGGCAGGGGTTTGAGTTCTCGTCTGATGGGATCGAGCATCATGCCGAGGGCCTCGATCGTCGTGGCACCCAGCAGGAAGATGTCCTTCTCGCCGAACACGACGGGAGCGGCCCGAAGCTTGCCCTTGTACTCGAACAACGCGTCCCCTACGGGTTTCTTGATGACC
>CAYOGX010000410.1:0-5282 GCA_964403235.1 uncultured Planctomycetales bacterium
ATTTGACTTTCGATTTATGTATGTCATAATGAAAGAAGACTTGAAGAAAGTTGACGAGGCCCCGACCAATGGCAGACCAACGCGCGGGCGTGCAGGCCTGGATCGAGCATCTTGAGGATGAGGATCTGGCGTTTATCAAACGCTTCGTCCTGGCCTCGGGGTCGCTCAAAGAGCTGGCCAAGGCCTACGGGATCTCGTACCCGACGGTTCGGCTGCGGTTGGACCGACTGATCGAGAAGATCAAGCTCCTGGACGATCAAGAGATCGCCAGCGAGTTCGAGCGTGTTCTCCGCGTTCAGTATGCGGAGGGAAAGATCGACATCGGCACGGTCAAGACGCTGTTGACCTGTCACAAGAAGGAGATGGAGGATCGGCATGGTTAGACTGATCGTGGGTTTCAGCGTGATCTTCTGGACGAGCGTGGGGTCCGCGGAGGAGGTCCTCCGCGAGATCTCGTGGCAGGAAGTAGGGCAAGGCGCCCGGGGTTCCGAGGACGGAGCCGGCCAGGCTCAGACCGAGCTTGAGGGCGAGACCTTGCGCGTGAGCAACGCGACCGCCCAGCCGGCGACGGTGGCGGTTTTGACGCTCGAGGACCCGCCGATCACGTCGGCCACGTACGCCATCACGGGCAAGGTCCGCTATGAGGACATCGAGGGAGACGGGTACCTGGAGATGTGGAGTTGCTTCGATCGGGCCAAGCGGTACTACAGCAGGACGCTGAGCAAGTCCGGCCCGTCGGGGGTGCTCACCGGGTCGGCCGGCTGGCGTCGATTCGTGCTGCCCTTCTACAGCAAGCAGGGAGTTCCGCCCCCCCAGAAGCTGCTGATCAACGTGGTCCTGCCCGCCCGCGGACGGGTGTGGTTGAGTCCGCTCCGCCTCGTGCAATATGGACCGGGCCAGGATCCGCTGGCGGCGCCGGGACAATGGTGGTCCGATCGGACGGGAGGGCTGATGGGTGGCGTGCTGGGGACGATCCTGGGCTGCCTGGGTGGGTTGATCGGCTGGCTCACCGCCAAGGGCAAGGCGCGGAACGTCGTTTTCGGGTCGGTTCGCGCGATGCAGGCTGTCGGTGTGGGATCCTTGCTTGGGGGTGTGGTGGCGGTGATCATGTCGCAGCCGTATTGCGTCTACTATCCGTTTCTGCTGGTGGGCATCATCTGTCTCGCGGTGGGTACGGGTGTGGTTCACACCGTCCGCAAGCGCTTCGACGAGCTGGAGCTCCGCAAGATGAGCGCGATGGACGCGGTCTAGGACGCATCGGGCGCTGCCCACCGTATCCCACAAGTGGACGCTAAAGAGGTACACCTCCAAAGGAGGCGGGCGAGCCAACCTCTATGCGTCGAACAACGTTAGTAGGCCGTGGAGGTCGGGGAACGTGTAGTCGGGCTCGGCCTGCCCCACGTCGCTGATGCGTCCGACCCGATCGATCAGGACGCTGGTGATGCCGACGCGATTCGCGCCGTCGACGTCGCTGTGGCGGGAATCGCCGGCGTGGACGACGCGTTCGCGCGGCCAGCCGGTGCGGTCGAGGGCGAGCTCGAAGATGCGAGAGGCGGGTTTGTAGCAGCGGGCGTCTTCGCTGGTGACCACCTCGTCGAAGTCCAGGCCGTAATGGCGGACGGCTGCCAGCACGTCGTCGCGGTCGGCGTTGGTGACCAGGCAGATAGGCGCGTCGAGCTTGGCGAGGACCGCGACCACGTCGTCGTGGATGGGTGGACGGCGGAGGTAGTCGCGCATCGGTCTGATGCAAGCGTCGGCGGTGCGGAGCGGGTCGCCATCCAGACGGTGGCCCAGCTCATCCATCAGCTCGATGAACGAGTCGCGCTCGCACTCGTAGAGCGTACGGAATCGGTCGTGGTTGGACCGTTCGATCATCTCAAAGAAGCGCCGTCCCCACGCGACGGCCAGACCGCCGGGATCGCCGTCGACGCCGACGTCGCGCATGACGCGCCGGCAGATGCCCTCCACAGTCTCGCGGGCCAGGGCCGTCAGCGTCCCGTAGAAGTCCAGGAACAACGCCGTCGGTCGACGGTGCTCCGTCGGAGCCCGGGATGGTGGATCGGATCGCGTCATGCCGTCAGGGTCTCGTGGCGGACAGTGTACTTGGCAACCTTCTCGCCGTTGGGTCGATAGCCGAACCCCGGACCGTCGGGCAGATGCACGAACCCCCCGGCGTCTGCGGCGATGGGCGGCTCGAGCAGGTCGTCCGCAAACCACCGCCGTGACGACCCCACGTCGCCCGGATGAGCGAAGCCGTCGAGCGTGGCCAGGTGCAGCCCCGCCGCCGCGCCGATGCCGAGATCGGGCGTCGTGCCCAGCCAGCACGTCAGCCCGCCCTTGCGAGCGGCGTTGTGGATCTGCACGGCCGGCGTCAATCCGCCCACGCGCTGGATGTCGACGCTGAGGATCCGAGCCGCCCGGCGCTTGGCGATCTGGTGGGCGGCGTTGACGTCCGCGACCGGGGCACTCAGACAGATGGGCGTGGACAGTGCTCTTTGCAGTTGGGCCGACGCGTCGAGCGCGTCCGCCGGCAGGGGCTGCTCGATCGCAGCCAGGTGGTACTTGTCCAGGTTGCGCAGCGTCTCCAGGTGGTCCAGGCTGTAGCTGCCGCCACCGTCGACCATCAGGGGCAGCTCCGGCCACTGCTCCCGGACGCGGGCGACCGGCTCGATGTCCCAGTTGGGATTGATCTTCAGCTTGACCCGCCGGTACCCGTCGGCCAGGTGGCGCTTGATGTCGTCCAACAGATCGTCGATCGTGGGTGGCACCGCGACGCAGAGCCCCGATCCGATCGGCCGAACCACCCCACCCAGCAGGGCATGCAACGGCAGGCCTCGGGCCATCGCGGCCGCATGCCACAGCGCGATCTCCACGCCGGCCTTGGCGCAAGGCATTTCCCCGTGTTGGTCGAGCACGTCGCAGACGCCCTCGACGTCGACCTCGCCGAGGGCGAGCACCGCCGGACCGAGCCGCTGATACAGTTCCTCCCAGCACGCCTCGAGGGCCTGGTCGGCGTCGTCCTGGTCGATGCGGATCGAGCACTCCCCCCAGCCGGTGCCGCGCGAGGTCTGCACCCGCAGGACAACGGCCTGCTTGGGGCGCGCGGCCGCCGCGTCGGTCTGAACCGACGGGCTCAGCGGAATCCGCACGTGATACAGATCGATCGAATCCAATCGCAGACGCATAGACCGCCTCGTCCGAAGGGCTCGCTCCAAACCCACGATTATAGGCCAGTCGCCGGCCAGGTGAAACAACGAGGCGCGCTACGACAAGACCTCGAAGGCGTACGACCTTGTGTTCTGTAGGTGGGACCTCAACCACACGGTCTTGGCTTTTACCTCGGCACGTTACCGGCCCACAAGCGCGCGCTCGCGGATACGGAAGAGCACGGGCGCGACGCGCTTCCAGCCGGGCTGGACGTGATTGCAGCCCACCAGCAGCTCGCCCGGACTCACCTCCAGAATGAACGGGTAGGACAGTTGGCCCGACCGGACGCACGGGACCGGCTTGGTCCAGGAGGTGCCGTCGTCGTCCGACAGCGCCATCGAGAGCGTGTCCCGTTGGCGCGTGGTGGCCATCGTGTTGTTCCACACCAAGGCGAGCCGTCCGCTCTTGAGTCGCGTGACGTGGGCCGGGGCGCTCGGGCTGCCGATGGCGGTTGGCGTGGCCTGGCCCCACGTTATGCCGTTGTCCTTGGAGACGGCCTGCCAGAGATGGCCCTTGGTCGTTCGGATCAGCATCCAGATCGAACCGTCCTTGAGCTCGATAACGGTGGGCTCGAGCGCGCCGGCGTGGTCGCCGTGTCCGCCGAAGTCGATGTGCGCGCCGAGCTTCCAGTGCTTGCCACCGTCGGCGGAGACGACACACGCGCTGACCAGCCGACCCGGCTTCGGCACGACGTAGCTGAACGGGACGACGAGATGGCCCGTGGTCGTCTCGATCGCGCCGTTGGTCGCCCCCGTGTAGCCCTTCCAGATCGCCTGACGCCCGGTCCAGGTCTTGCCGTCGTCCTTGCTGTGCGCGGACCACAGATCACTGCGGGTGGTACCGATGACGGGTTCCCCGTCTCGCCACACGTGGTGATGGAAGCCCAGATAGAAGACCCACAGCGTCCCGTCGCGCGCCCGCAGGATCGACGGCCCGCAGGCCTGGCATTCCGGATGGTGGATGATCTGCCGTTCGGGGCCCCAGGTCTTGCCGCCGTCGGCCGACGTGCGGGCGTAGATCCGAGTCGTGCCCGGCTTCTGGCCGTGCGGGGTCACGGGACCCGAGTAGAGCGTGATGACCCGTCCGTCGCTCAGCAGGGCCGACGCGCCCCCGGTGCACATCGGATGCTCGACCTTGGGACCGCAGAGCTGCACGTCCTTGTGTGTCCATATCTCCGGCATGTCCGCGCCCTTCTTCGGCTTGGCCGCGTCGATCTTGCGAGCCTCCGCCCCGCAGGCGGTCGCCGCGACCCAACCGACCGTCAACACTCCCACTAGTGCTCTGTGACGCGTGATTTGATGAACTTGCTCAGAGTGGGTGGCCCACCTCTTCAGAGGTGGGGGACACGAATTCCTTGCCGATTCGCGTCCCCCACTTCGAAGAAGTGGGCCCCCACGGCTAAAGCCATGGGCCACCCACCCATCGGATGACGAGTAACGCAACACTAGTCCCAAGCGCCTGAGATTCTCGATCATGACCTTCTCCTTTTCGTTCGCGCCGCCGGCCAAAGGGCAGGTCGAGGCGCTACCGGCCCGGGATCGGCTCGTTGGCGGCCGAGGCTGACTGCACGCGGTAGACGGCCTCCTGGCCCGGCGCGAGCCAGTGGCGGATCGTCAGGCCGTTCTTGTGACGGGCCTGGCCACCGGCACAATAGGCGCCGCCCTCGCGCTCCCGGCCCGACCAGTCCCACGAGAAGACCTTGACGTCCTGGCCCGGGAACGTCAGGGCAACGCTGACGTTCTTGGTCATGCTGTTATTGACGACCATCGCGTAGCGCCGCCCCTTCACATCGGTGAACTCGCCCAGCAGGATCGGGTGGTCCTTCTTGTCGGGCGCGATTCGCGAGACGATGCCGTTTGGGGAAAACGCCAGCCCGTCGCCGTAGGGTTTGGGCGTGAATGTGACCCGCGTCGAGACCAGACGCGCGAACAGATCGCCATAGTGCCGGTGGAAACTCTTCTGGACGCGGCGGATGTCGTAGTAGGTCTGCGTGCGGTCCCAGTGCTCATCTACCGGGCTGAGCCGGTAGTTCGCGTGCGGCTGGCGCATGTAGTAGAAGAACCACAGCACGCCGT
>CAYOGX010000411.1:0-5280 GCA_964403235.1 uncultured Planctomycetales bacterium
GGAGTTGGCAGGGCAATCGCCTCAAAGCGCTGGACTACGAGCAGATCCTTCGCAAGCAGATCAGGAAGAACTTCCGTGCGACCGGCATGGGGACCGTGGCGCGAGAGTTCGTCGTGAAGGTGACGAGCGTGACCAAGATCGAGGTGCCCGAGTGGCCCACCACGATCCGGGCGACGGGCACCGGCACGGACCCGCAGATCGGGACCCCCCAGGGCAAGCTCAAGGCCGCCCGCGCCGCCGAACTCGACGCCAAGCGCAAGCTGGCCGAGCAGGTCTGGGGCCTCACGATCGACGCCAACACGACCGTGCGGGACTTCGTCACCGAGCGGGACGAGATCCGCAGCCAGGTCCTGGCCGTCCTGGTCGGGTCCTACGTCGATTCGACCCGGTTCAATGACGATGGGACGGTGGAGGTCATGGTGGCGATCCCGTCGGCCCAGGTCTGGTCGGTGGTCTACAAGGAGCTTCGGATCGAGCTCAAGCGGAAGACCGGCTAGGCCACCTCGGTGGTCGTGTGACGGATCAAGGCGGGGCCGTCGCCCCATCGACCGGGTCGGCGGCCCTCGTCATGCGCCGGCCCGGGGTTGCCCCGGAGCCGTTGTCCCGCGCAGGAGTGAGCCCTATAATTGTTTAGGTAGATCGACCGAGTCCCTGTGGTTCGGCCTGACCCCGACGAACATGGCATGGTGAGGTCAAGGGAATCGGTGCCCGCGGACGATATGGCAATCGGAGCCGGCACCCGCGTTGGCCGCCAGGCCGTGGGAGGTGAGCACCGATGCTGCGGATCTGCACGGTAGCGATGGTTGCCCTTCTCGGGCTGCCCGCGATGGGACAATACGGTCAGGTCGAAAACGGCCGAGCGGGCGACGCCAGCCTCCGAGTCGGCAGCTGGGGGCGCAACCTGCCCCGCACGTCCCAGCTGCGCGGGCTCGGCAACGAGATCATGACCGGCAACATCACGCGGGGTCGACAGTTCCGCGGGGACTCCCCGATCAGTTCGACGACGGACTTTGGCGGCGAGCTGGGAAGCACCCAGCTGGACGCGTTCCGGCGCGATTCGGTCGGCGTCAGCGACATCGGATCAGGCTATCGTTCGTACCTGGCGAGACCTTTCTACTCGGATACCAGGACGGTCACCAGCACCGGCGGGCTGTCGGTGGGGTTTCGTCGGCTGGGCGGGCAAGACCTGCCCCGAAGTTACATCAGCCTGCCGGGCGATGCGCTCGACCCGCTGTCGCGACAATCGGGTCCGCTCAGCCGTCAGATCCGGGTCCTGCCACAGAGCGATCGGCCCGACCCGACGCCGTCAGATCAGCTACTGTCGCTGGACAGTGCCTATTCCGAGCCGCTGACGCGCAGCGGGTTGTTCGGAGTAGCGCCCGATCCCGCGACGACGGCGTCCCCGTTGCGGACCGGTCTGGAGCTCGACACGCCAGGGGGGGAGTTCCGTGCGGCTTCGCGCGTTCGTTCGCAGTTTGAAGCGCCCTCCCAGTCGGCCACACTCGGGACGCCGGCTGAGCCCGAGCGCCCGAAGAGTTCCGTCACCGCCGGCTCGGCGCTTGACCGGCTCCTGAACCGAGAATCGTACCAGACGCCTTCGCTGGCACCGCCGTTGGGGTGGACCGAGCCGACGCCGGAACGCGCCGATGCCCTTGGGAAGTCATCGGCCAGCTACACGCGAGACGCCGGCGCCCCTCCGGAGACGCCGGCATCCCACGTCCGTGACCATGGCGCCGTTCGCGAGACGCCGGCCAGCTACACCCGCGACTATGGCACGCCCGGGGTAGGACGCTGGTCGGAGTATGGTCGAACCGAGGACGAACGCCGGGCGTCGCGCACCGTGGACCAGGGCGACGTCTATCGAATGATGATGGGGGCCGCCTCGATGATCGAGGACCTCGTCCCGACCGACCAAAGCCGGACCCCCGCCCTCGGGGCGCCCGACCAACCTGATCAGGACCAGGCCGTTCCGTCCGAGTCGACCGAGCAGGAACCCCCGAGCTACGCGAACATCCCCAAGCAACACCAGGATGAGCTGCGTGCGATGTTGGCCAAGCCGGTCGTGACGTTCACGGGCACGACCAAGACGATGGCCAACGCGGCGTTCAAGGAGGCCGAGGCCCGCCTCGCAGCCGGCAAATACTATGACGCCGTCACCGCCTACAATGTCGCCCGCGACGCCGACGCCGGCAATGCGCTCGTCTGGATCGGGAGGGGCCATGCCCTCATCGGCGCCGGCGACTACCTGTCCGCATCGGCAAGCCTGGAAGAAGGCCTGTCACGATTCCCCCAATTCGCCCGGTTCCGTGTCGACCTGAGGGCCTTCCTCAGCTACGGCGACATCCTCGACATCCGTCGGGCCGATCTGGAACGCCGACTGGAGCAGAAGGAGGACTATCGGCTGCGATTCCTGCTGGGGTACATCGAGTACTACAGCGGGCTGGAGAAGTTCGGCCTGCCCAACCTGAAACGGGCTGCCAAAGACGCGCCGGCCACCTCCAGCATCGCCAAGTTCCCTGCGATGCTCGGCAAATAGGCGTCACGCAGGCCAAGCCTGCCTGCCCGCATCGTTTCTGCCTTGAGCCGACGTCCCGCTGTTCTCACAAAGGGAAGACCCCGCGCCAGGGTCACTTGGCCTTGGACGAGAGGATCACGCTCTCCTCGAAGACCGCGTGGTTGATGACCGTCCGACTGTGCGACGTGAAGATGACGTGGATCTTGCCGTCCCGTGTCTGGATCGCGGATGGATACGCGTATGGACCCCGCCCGGTCAGGATGTTCCGCCGGTACGGATAGGTCTTGTCGTTGTCGGTCGAGATCGCCACGGTCAGCGGCGTTCGGTCGTTCATGCTGTCGTTGTAGACCAGCATGAGGTGTCCGTTGGCGAGCTTGATGAAATCGGTCGCGGCGTTGGGATTGGGGAACTGGGTCTCCTTGCCCTTACTCCAGGTTCGGCCGCCGTCGCGCGACTCGGCCCGGACAAGCCAGCCGTCGGTGACCGGTTCGTAGCCGCCGCCGCGACGGCAGTAGCAGACGAGGTAGTCGTCGGTGATCTGTACGACCGACGGCTGGATGTTGCCGATCCGCGAGGTGATCCGGTTCGTCTCGGTCCACGTCTTGGCCTTGGGGTCGAAGCGCAGGAACAGCGACGTGCTGTCGGGGCCGACCATCTCGCGGTCGTGGCCCGTCTCGTGGTAGATCGGCAACAGGTACCCCCCGTCGTTCAGTACGACCGGGTGGGCGCGCACCATCATGCCGGGCTCCATGGCGATTATGATCGGGTCGGACCAGGTCTTCGCGCCGTCCTTGGAGATTTTGGCCTTGATCCGCGAGGTCGACCACGTATCGCCGTAGCGGGTCAGATAGAACAGCCACACGGGCCCGTCCGGCGCCTGCCAGACCACCGAGTTGCCCTCGGACCGGAACGGCGTGTCGGCGATGATCTTGGGTGTGGACCATCGGGTCTGGCCCTTTCTCTGCCGGGCGCCCCAGACGGCCGTGTCCAGCGCGTATTCGCCCCCGCCGCCGTAGTAGGTCAGGTACAGGTCGCCGTTGGTGAGCTGGGTGATCGACGCGGGATGCTTGTACTTGCACGGCTGCTCAGGTCCGAACACGCGGGTGACGTGAACGTCGTCGGCCGCAAGCACAGCGGCCGGCAGGCACAGCAGCAGAAACAGGCAGAACAGATGCGTCATGGGACCTCCTCCGGAGCCGCACGTCCGAACAGGCAGCCCAAGCGACGGGTTACCCACTGGGAACGGCACTAGAAGTAGATCATGGCCTCTTTGATCTGTATGGGCAAGTCTTCGAGGAAGGGAATGAACGTGTTGCGCCAGGCTAATCCCAGGTCCTGCACCGGGCGGGAGGCGAGCAGGTCGTACGGCGCCGGGGGCGCGTAGCCCAGCCGGGCCGCGATCATGTCGGTCAGGTGGAGCATCAACCGTTCGGTTCGCAACGGGTCGTCCGGCTCGGGGTAGGTGTGGTGGTTCGAGACGAGTTCTTTGATCCGCGGGGGCAGGTTCCACGAGGCCGCCACCAGCTCGCCGAATTCCTGATGGCTCTCGTGGCACAGGTACTCGAACATGTCCGGGGCGATCCAGTGACCGGTCAGGGCCTGGTGGCCCTGGATGACTCGCAGGACAATGACGTTGCCGACGTCGTGCATCAGCCCGATCAGCCAGGCGTCCTCCGCGTCGACGCGGGTGAACCTGGCCAGCCCGTTCATGATGTGCGCACAGGCCAGCGAACGGCGCCAGACGCTTTCGGCCAGTTCCTTGTCGCCACCTTTCTTGAGGAACGTGGCGGCCTTGAGGGCCTGGTGCATCATGAGTGTGCGAAGGGCGTTTACGCCCAGCCGGGCGACGGCCGTCTGAAGCGAGGTGATCTCGTTCACGCCGCGATACAATGGTGAGTTCACCGCGCGCAGAACCGACGCTGCGACCACCTGGTCCTCGGCGATGTCCTCCGCCACCCGCGCGAAGCTGCAGTTCCGATCGCGGAGCCGCTGGAGCACCCGCTCGGGCACCTGCGGCAAGGGGGGCATGGTCAGGTCGTGCCCGTCGAACTGCTGGACCAGCAGGTTCTCCAACCGCTGCGCCCCTTGGGCGTCCTCTGGCCGTTCGATTCGGGCCAGCTCGGTCAGGCCCTCGCCCTCGACCCGCCACCATCCCTCGGCGGGCTGTTCCTCCTCGTCGGGTGCCGGTGTGTCGGGTTCGTCGGGCGTGGCGACGGCCGTGGCCGTCGCGTGCGAGCGAGGG
The DNA here is from genome assembly GCA_964403235.1 of uncultured Planctomycetales bacterium. GTDB lineage: Bacteria > Planctomycetota > Phycisphaerae > UBA1845 > JAFGLZ01 > JAFGLZ01. The sequence goes on from CAYOGX010000411.1 coordinate 4,758, forward strand.
GGCTCGGGAACGGCGCGCGCTTGGGCGCGATCATCGCTGGCGGTCTGGCCCGTCAGCGCCTCGAAGATCCAGTCCCACAGTCCCACGGCTGTGTTCCCTACGCGGCGCCACGCCCGTCCACCGTGTCGCGAGATCAGCGACGGGCCGACGCACGCTGCCAAGCCGAGCTTTCAGCGCTCTACGGTTACAATCGGCCGTTTGTGGACGCGACTTGTCGTTGGTGTTCCGATGGGTGCCTTGCCCGTCGGCGTCGGGTGGTATCGACGGCCCACGGGCGCCATTCGGTCCGACGAACCGACGGACCGTTGCACTCACGACCGATAAAGAAAATGCGCCCAGGTTCAGTACCGTTCGGTAGTCCGAGTGCAACGCAGGGACTTCGAGGCTGCGAACCGGGGGACGGTCGTCCTTTCCTCGGGAATCCAAGGACCCCGACGAAAGGCCTAAGGGGTCCCTGACCCCTTCTTCTTGTGGGTGGCGGCGGTGATTCGTTCGGTGAGGACGGCCTTTTCCTCCTTCGAGA
>CAYOGX010000412.1:0-5263 GCA_964403235.1 uncultured Planctomycetales bacterium
GCCCTGGACCAGGCCGAGGGCAGCGAGGCCGCCAGCCTCTTGTATCTGGTCAACCGCGTGGCCGAGGCCGTCGAGAAACACCACCCCAAGCTGGTCATCTCGACGCTGGCGTACCTGGAGACGGTCAAGCCGCCCAAGACGATCCGGCCCCGCAAGAACGTGGCCATCCGGCTGTGTACCGACCGGTGCATGTGGGCGCATCCGTTCACGCCGGCCGAGGACAGCGACGTGTTCAGCGAGGCGATCACGCGATGGTCGAAAATCCACGACCGCATCCACATCTGGGACTACGTCGTGAACTTCAGCCACTACCCCGCCCCGATGCCCAACATGGACGTGGTCGCCAAGAACATCCGATACTTCGTCAAGCACAACGCGACAGGCGCGATGGAACAGGCGGCCTACCAGTGCCCGGGCGGCGAGCGCGACCTGATGCGGTCGTGGGTGATGGCCAAGCTGATGTGGGACCCGTCACGCGACGTCCGCGAGTTGATGCAGGATTTCGTCTGGGGCTACTACGGCAAGGCGGCCCCGGCCGTCGCTGAATACGACGAGTTGCTCCGAAAGACCGCCGCCCAACACACCGAGAGCATGAAGAATCCCAAGGGTGGCATCCGCTACCCGATGGACTCGCCGTTCCTGTCCGAGGACTTCATCGACAAGTCGACGGAGATCTTCGACCGCGCCGAGAAGCTGGCCGAAAGCGACGAGATCCGCCACCGCGTCGAAGAGGCCCGCTTGCCGATCATGTACGTCAAGCTGTGTCGAGGCCCCAAGTTCGTGGGATCGGGATATGCAGCCCTGATCGACCGGTTCGAGAAGATCGCCCGCCGTGTGGGGATGACCCACATCAAGGAGGGCCCACCGGATCTCAAGCAGAAGATCGAGCAGTGGCGAAAGGCCGCCGCGGGAAAGAAGTGACAGGGAATTGTTGGGATGCGCGCAGAGGACGTAGACCGTGCCATACGCCCTACGGCTTGGGCGGTGGCATGCGGAGCGCCTTTTGGAGGCTGGCCACGTCGATCTTGGCGACCGGCACCTCGTCCTTGGCGGCCATGGCGGCGGCCAGGCCGGCCGCGCGGCCCAGTGCGAGCATCGTCCGCGACAGCCGGCAGCTCGACGCCGCAATGTGGCTGAAGCTCGCACCGCGACAGGCCACGAGCAGGTTCGTCCACCCCTTCGGAATCAGACACCGGTAGGGAATGCCGTAAGGCCCCTTCAGCTCGCCGTGGACGCGGCGACCGCCCGCGCCGTGAACGTCCATCGAGTGGTCGGCGATCGCGATGACGTCGGGGTGGGTCTGCTTGGCCAGGCCCGCCAGTAGGTCGTGCTGCGTCAGCACGTACTCGCCCACGACGCGATGACTTTCCCGGATGCCCAGCATCGGCGCGACGCTGTGGAGCTCGTAGTCGGCGAACGTTGCATGGCCCTGAAGCCAACGCCAATGTGCCTGGACGATCCGCTTGCACCTGGCCAGGGCGCGGTCGTAGCCCATCTCGATGAGCGCCCGGCCCGGCAGCATCGCCAGCGGGTTCACGATCAGGTCGCCGCTGGGCATCGCGATGACGTGCGCGGAGCGGGGCCAGCGCTTGACGGGCGGGTCAGGGGCTGAATGGCGTAAGGCATTGCCCCCTTTCGCTTTGCGCACGCGATAGCACAGCGAGATGGCGTTGAGCGTCTTGCCCGGCTTGTCCGGGGCGGAGGGCTCGCCGAACCGCTCAGCGCTCTCGGGCCCGAGCATCGTCTCGCACCCGACCGACCGACAGAGATGTCCGCCGCCCGTGCAGTCGATGAACACCCGCGCGCGGATCTGACGCACCGTGCCGTCGGCCGACTCTGTCCTGATCGACACCACGCGCTTGCCGGCCGTCTCGGCCTCGACGAACGTGGTCCGGAGCAATACGCGGCACTTGCCGGTCTCGGCGAGCATGTCCGACACGATCTTGGCCAGCGCGTCCGGATCGAAGACGACCGCGTGCCATCGCTTCCGGGGCAGGGCCGCGCGCTGCAGCGTCTGCTCGTACGTCAGGCCCGGCGTGCTGAGCCACAGCCCGAACGGGCCCTTGCGCCGGTCGGAATTGTGGTCGCTCGTGATACCGACGGCGTTCGACAGCTTGCGCAGGTGATCGTAGATCTCGCGGGCGATCGCGTCGCCGGGGCCGGGCTCCCAACCGCACACATATGCGCGGGTGCTCGTGCCGCCGAGCTGTGCCTGGCGTTCGACCAGAACGACATCGGCCCCCGCCCGCGCCGCTGCGATAGCCGCACCGACGCCCCCGCTGCCGCCCCCGACCACACAGACGTCCGCACGCATCTGCACGGGTTCGCCTCCCAAAACCGTCGTACCGACGAACACGGTCGTCAGCACGACGAGAATAGCACACAAACGACGGGGTCTCATGTGCAGCTCCACGTTCGCCCCCCGCATGCTTCGCAGGACGACGACCGTCCCGCAGGCGTCTGGCAATCGTAACGGATCCAGACGCAACATCCAGACCAGCCGAGACGAGGGCGTTCGCCGACCTTGCTACCGGATGGTGGTGCCAGTAGGCCGGACCACGATATACTGTCCGCTCCGCACTCGCGGACGCCCTTCAACCGCGGAGGACCTCGGTCGATGCGAATGATAGCAACCGTTCTGGCGCTGTCGCTTGGCTGCTCGGCGCGTGTCACCCGGGCAACCGAACCGGTTGAGATCTCGCTAAACGGGGAGTGGGATTTCCACTGGACCGGTCCCTCGGCGGCTGACATCCCCGCGATCCCCGACGCGTCTGACTTCGAGGTGACCGCGATCGTGCCGGGCAACTGGGACGACCAGTTGGACCGCTTCAAGTCGGCCAAGTGGTTCAAGACCGCGCGGTTCACCACGACGCTCGACCCGGTTCGTTATCTGACCGGCATCGGGTGGTATCGCAGGACCATCGATGCGCCAGCGTCGTGGCAGGGCCGGGCCGCACGGCTCACCATCGGATGGGCGGTCGGGCAGATCCACGTCTGGGCAAACGGCAAACACGTCGGCAGCTACGACTACGGCGTGTACACGCCCTGCCCGTTCGACCTGACGGATCACCTCGTGCCCGGTCGGAAGAACGAGCTCATCGTGTCGGTCGACAACACGCGGGGTTTCGCCGGCGGGTGGGCGTTTCTGGGAAACGCGGGCAAGGCCAGCGGCATCACCCGGCCGGTGACGCTGAGCGTGACCGGGGGCCCCGGCCGCATCGCCGACCTGTACGTCAGAGCCGGGGCGGACCTCAACGAGGTGGTCTGGGAGGTCGACCTGGAGGTCCCGGCCGGCCATCGACGGGCACCGACGTCAAGGCTGGTCTGGCAGATCAGGGACGCGACGAGGCAGACGGTGCTCGCCAGCGGGGAGCACCAGGTGCCGCCGTTCGATCGGGCCAAGCGGATCACGTGGCGGCCCGCGTCGACGATGTCGAGCCCTGGAGCCCGAAGCAGCCCAACCTGTACTGGACGACCCTGTGCTGGATCGTCGCCGGTGCCGGTTCCACGGCGGACGGCGAAGCCGTTTGGGACACACACGCCCAACGGTTCGGCCTGCGACGATGGTCCCACGATGGCAGGAAGCTCAAGCTCAACGGGCGGACGGTCTACCTCCGCGGCGAGTTCGGATGCTATTACTTCCCCGTCCACTGCACGACGCCCACGTCGAAGGCGTACTGGACTCGGCACATCAAACGGGCCAAACAGATCGGCATGAACTACATCAACTTCGCCGCGCGGGTCTGCCCCATCGAGCTGCTCGAGGCCGCCGACGAGGTGGGGATGGTCATGCAGTGCGGCGACCACATGACCGTGCTCAAGGAGCATGGCAAACACTACAAGGACGTGTGGACGCCCATCGTGCGCTGGACCCGCAAGCACCCAAGCATGTGCTTCTACGGCTTCGGCGGCGAGCGGAACTATTACGAGGGCATCATCGAGCAGTATCAAAAACAGTATGACCTGATCAAGTCGCGCCATCCCGAGTGCATGGTCATGCCACAGCAGGCGATCCGCGGGATCGATTACGCCTTCGACGCCAAGGGCAAGACCGAGCTGACGAGCGAGCCGTTCGGCCACCACGCCGAGCGGCTGGCCAGGTACACCAAGGCGTGTGACCTGTTCGGCCATTACTCGGGCGGCGCGTTCGGCTACAACTACTTCAGCACGACGTGGCGCCAGATGGAGAAGCGCTTCTTCATCTACACCAAACCGCTGTCCATGCACGAGCTGTTCATGGGCGCGTCGTACCTGAACCCCGATAACGCGACGAGGTACACCGGTCGGGTGCCGCCGTATCTGTACACCACGCTGCGGGACGACCTGACCGAGGCCGGGCTGATCGATCGGTGGCGGACCTACCACACCAATAGCTCGAAGCTGCACGGCATCTGCAAGAAATACTGCGTCGAGAAGACGCGCAAGTGCAACGAGCTGGCGGGCTATGAGTTCCTCGGCATGACCGACATGCACTTCACGCCGCACTACACGACGGGCATCCTCGACGAGTTCGGCCAACTCAAGCCCGGCGACTCGGTCGAGGGGATCCTGCGATACAACAATGAGAGCGTGCTGCTGCTCGATCTCGCCGGCGGGAGCATCAATCGGTCGTACTGGACGGGCGACGCATTCGAGGCCGACGTCATGGTCTCGCTGTATGGCGATCGGCCAATTCGACAGGGTCGATTGACCTGGGCACTGACCGAGCGCAGCAAGGCAATCCTTCACGGCGAATCGGCGGTTGCGAACGTGGCCAACGGTCGGGTCAGCGTGCTTCGAAGACTCAAGATCGCCTGGCCGGCGGTCGAGAAGACCACGCGATTCAACCTGTCCGTCACGCTCGAGGCGGACGAGTACGATCTGGCCAACGATTGGGATTTCTGGGTGTTCCCGAAGCGCACGGCACCGGACGTGGCCGCCGAGGCCGATGAGAAGGCGCACGGCTTGTTGGCCCGGCGTTATAAGAACCTGGGCAAGCTCGCCGACGCGTCCAAGGCCAGGCTGCGCGTGGTCTCGCGGATCGCCAAACGCGATGTGGCGCATCTCGCCGGCGGCGGCGACGTCCTGTTGCTCGGTGCGGCCCCGTTCTGTGAATACACGAGTTGGCGGTCGTTCCGGCCCGGGCTCGGCGCGCGCGAGCACCACAACGTCGGCACCGTCATCGCCCGGCACCCGATCTTCGCCGACCTGCCCCACGACGGCTGGGGCGATTGGCAGTTCTATCCCGTCCTCGAGGGCGCGTCCTGCATCCTGTTCGAGGACG
>CAYOGX010000413.1:0-5247 GCA_964403235.1 uncultured Planctomycetales bacterium
GGTCGCTGGTGACTGGGGACACGGCCGAAGAGGCGGCGTCCAACGCGAAAGCGGCCCTGGCGCTCCACCTGGCCGGCGACACGGACGGCGCAGACGCCTACGTGGCGGCCACGGGCACGCTATCGGCCGGCAGAAGCCACATCGCCCACCCGCACACCCGGGCGCCCTGGGCGGTGATCTGGCTGCACTCGACCGGCGCGTGGGGCTACGAGGCAATCACGATCGAAACGCAGTCAGCGGGGAGGTGGCGGTGAGCAACGTCAAGATTTCCGAGTTGGACGCCGGAACAACCCTGGACGGGACCGAGCTTATCCCGGCGGTGCAATCCAGCAGCACCGTCTACACCACGCCGGCGGCGGTCCTGACCTACCTCACCAGTGCCTACTCCGGGGCCACGGAGGTCGATCCGGCCGTCAGTGGGGACCTGCTGTTGGCCTTCCGGTCGGGGGTCGCCAAGACGATCGACGTGAACACGATGGCTGCCCTGTCGGCAATCGCGGCCCAGACGCTTCTCTGGGGCGGCACGACGCGAACCACGGTCCTGGACGCCGACAGCCTCATCTTCGATCGCGGCGGTACGGTGGACAACGTGACGGCGGCGAACCTGGCCGCTTACGTGCTGGATGGCGTCCAGGCCAACGTGCTGGACATTTCTGGCCTCGACGCGGCAAGCCTCACCGCCGATGACAACTATCTGATCGTTCAGAGTGGGGTCGCCAAGAAGACGACGCTAACCGCCATTGAAACGAAGCTCTGGGCGGACCTTGCCACCTACGTTGCCGCCCTGAGCGACGTGACGACACTTGCGGCTGCCGACAAGTTCTACGTGCTCCATTCCGGAACGGCCTACTACGCGACGCCCGCGGAGCTGATGACCTACGTTGGCACGCAGTTGGCCGCCTCCGACGCCGTGTCGCCGTGGCTCACCGGCGACAAGTTCCTGATGTACCGTTCCGGTACGGCCGGGCTGGCGACGATCGACGACCTCCAGACTTATCTCGCAGACGGCCTCCAGGCGACCATCCTGAACGTCTCCGGGCTCGATTCGGCCACCCTGGCGGCGACCGACTACATCCCGGTCTGCCAGGCCACGACTGCAAAACAGACGACGGCTGGCGCCCTGGCCACCTTCGTCCACTCGAACGCCACCTACGGGCTTGCGGCCTACGTCGCGGGCTTGTCGGAGTTCTCCACCCTGACCGACGCCGACAAGCTCTACGTCATACAAAGCGGTACGGGCGGGTACGTGGCGGCCGACACGCTGGCAAACTACGTCGTGACCGAGGCGACGGACGGCGAGTGGACGAACATTCCCACCAGCCGGTTCACCGCGCTTCCGCCGAGCAGCTCGACGCTCACCATGTCGGACACAACGGGCTTGGCTGTCGGGCTCCCTGTGCGGTACACCTGGGATAGCACGGTCTACTACGGCATCATCACAGCCGTTTCGGTGGACAGCCTCCTCACGATAGCTGGGGCGCCGTTGGACGTGAGCTACGAGGTAACGAAGCTGGAGGTGGGCGTCGTCGGCCAGGTCACGCAAATGGACCTGCTGATTTCGGAGTCGTACTCCGGCAGCGTCCAAGACATCCTGGAGAACGTCTCGAACCGGTATCTCCGGTGGCGCAAGGGGACGGCGTATCTGGTGGCGATCTCCGCCACGCACGCCTACGCCGACACAGGCTCCAGCCAACCGATCGTGAACGTGAAGCTGGGGGGCAGCCTCGTATCCACCGACAACACGGACGGCGGGATCGAGTTGTCCACAGCCGGCACGTGGGTAGACAACTCGGCCGTGGGAATCGACGCGGACAACTACGACGTGGCCCGCGACGATGCGATTGAGGTGTCGGTCACGGATGCCGGCGACAACAACGATGCTTCCGTGTTGAGCCTCGCGCTCACGTTCGTTTCGGAGTAGGAGTAGCTCATGTCCATTCCGGTCAACGTCATCAACCCGATCGGGTCGATGCACAACATCGACCCGACGAGCGTGTCGGCGCCGGACGTCGGAGGATGGATCAGTGACGCCAGCGCAAGCGGGATCACCCCCACGAGCCTCCCGTGGTTCTTGGCCCAGGGATGGCAGATCACCAATGTCAACCCAAACGCCAATCCTGCCCTGGTCACCTACGATCTAACGAAGACGCTGGTGGAGACCACCTCCGCCCTATCGTCACTGATGCAGAGCTACACGGACGCCTACAACGAGGGCCGCTACAAGAACGCGATCCGCTATAACGACATCGTGACGATCTGGAACGAAATGCTGCTGAAGTCGGCGGCGAACCTCGATGCGCAGCAGACCGCCGAGGACTACTACTTCACCGTCCTGCTGGACTTGTCGCGATCGCTCTTGACTGCCGTGAAGGCACTCTCGGACAGCAACGTCGCCCAGGTCGAGGCCGACGCGGACGAGATTCGCACGCAACTGTCGGCCGCCCTGGCGATGATCGACGAGGTGACGGTCAACTACGCTGCCCACTTGGCGGAGATCGAGACCCAACTGACGAACGAAAGCTCCTACCTGGCCGACTTTATCGTCGCCGACACGGCCAACTTGAGCACCCTGGTTGCGGATTTCACCTCGCACCGGACGACGGCCGAGGGGCTCTTGGTGGACCTCGGCGTGCAAGAGCTGGCCCGGATCAATGAGAAGTACAACGCGATCAACGCGCAGCGGCTCGCTCAACTGACGGCCCGGGGGTTCTCGTCGTCGGGCCTCATCACGTCGATCCAGGATGCCGTGGAGCGCGAGCGGAACATGGCGATCGGGGATCTCAACGACCGGCTTGCCCGAGAGAAGCTCCAGAACGAGCACGTGCTGTACGGCCAGTTGGTCGCCGTCCGGCAAATCTCGATTGACGCCACGCGCACGCGCTACCAGGCGAGATTGGACGTGGACCGCCGCGCGATGGACGAGCGACACAAGCTGCTTGCGGAACTCCAGGCGGCCATCATCGAAAAGGCCAACGGGTACGGCCGGAACGTCCAGTGGCAGTTGGAGAACAACCGGCTTCTCACCGATGCGCGGAGCCGCATGGCGATTGAGCAAATGCAGATCGCCCGGGACAGGATCAGCAACACCCAGGCGGCCTACGACCGGTCCATGGCCATGTTCAAATACGCCCTCGAAACCCGGAACAACATCATCACGGGGCTGTTCGGCTTCATGGAGCGCCGGACTGACGGATACCCGACGCTGGACGCGCTGGCCACGCTGGTCGCGCAGTTGGGCGATTCGGGCGCCACTAGTTGGATCAGCCCGTAAGGAGGTCGCGCCATGGTCTACCGCAAGCGCGCGACCCCAGCCCCGTTCTTCAAGGTCCCCGCGGCGTACAACCCGGTGACCGGGCAGTTCGCGCCGATCGGTGAAGAGTCGCGCCCGGCGATCATTCTGGTGGAAATGTATGACGACGTGACGCCGAACCCGGATAGCGACGGGTTTCTTGCCTGGCCCACGAAGATCGACGAGAGCCATAACCTGGTACGTGACGACACGTGCGATCCGGGGGAGTTGGAGTCGGGCGATGCCGACTACATGAAGGTCTACGTGGGCCCGTGCCAGTGGCGTTGCTACGGGAGCAATCACACATACTCTGGATCGCCTACCGGCGATCCGGATGGCGCCTTCGTCTACTGTGCTCTCTGGCCGGACGGGAAATACTATATCATCGGCGGGCAGTCGCTTGCGACGATCATCATGGTCACCGTACCGGAGGACGTTGACGAGAGCGAGACATTCACGGTAACCGAGTGCGTCGTCTGCGACGACGGCCAGGACCCAACCGGTGGCGTCGGGGGAGAACTGACCATCACGAACTACGAGGAGAAGATCGATGAAGGCGTGACGGCCAAGGTGATGCATGATGGAGATGGCGGGTACGTCGTCTTCGACGCGCCGTGTACAGAACGATGATAATTCTTCCCGATGATCCGCGACGACTCATTCTTCCCAACGAGGAGATTCTGCGCCCGCGGCGCAGGCCGTGGACACCCCGGCGCGGGTTTGGAATGGGCCAGAGGAAATGCTGTTGTGTGTGCCGTGACGTATGCCTGGGGCACGCGCCGCGGAAATTCTTGGTCGTGTTCAGACGAGACGAGCCAGCCTTCAACGTGGCGTTCGACGAGGACTCCTACGAGCGACTACTGGACGGCAGCACCTTTGTTTTCACGCTGAACACAACATGTGAAAACCCATACACGCCGGGCGGAACCGGGTGCGTCTGGGCCTACCAATTCGACCCGCCCCTCAAAACCCCGGACGGATTCACCGACATTAGTTTTGCCGTCCTCGACCTGGGACGTTGGGAGGACGCCATTCGGCCAAACCTGATCTTCCCCATCGACGGCCCCGCCGAGGAGAACTGTTTTCGCCCCGATTACATGGACTGGTTTGCCGAATGGATGACGATCCACGCCGCGCCTTCCACGACGGAGACGCCATGCGCTGACTGGGACTCCATCGAACTTCAAGGTATCGTTGACACCGATTTTTACGCCAGCATCAGCGCCCCATGAGCCTAGACCATGAGCCTAGACTGTCCGCTTGAACGCATTGATGTCGGCTTGTGGGAATGCCCATACTGCGGGTGGACGTACCGTGGCCGAATCGCACCGAAACGCAACTGCCCCAGGGCCCGTGACCGCTTCATCGCCGAGATCGACCGACTGCTCGACATGCCGGAGACGCCCGAGATCAACGCTGAGATAGACGCGATGGCAGACCGCTTGATCTGCCTGGAACGCCGCCGTGCGCGTCGCGGCGGCTGCAACAAGAGGAAGTGAACCCATGCCGATCACCCTGAAATACGGTCCCGATCCCGGTGATGTCGGCCGCGCGGCTTACGCCGGAGGCGTGAACCGATCGCGCCAGACGGCCGCCGCGATCTACGCGCCGCTGATCCGCCAGCGTGAACAGGCGGAGGCTATCGCCGAGCGTGCGCAGCAGGCGCAGCAGGCACGCGAGGACTTCGCTCTAAAAATGGCCCAACAGGAGCACCACTGGGCTGCCGAGCAGAAGTACCAGGAAGACACGGCTGCCATCGGCGGTCTGATGGGCCAGATGACCGCCGGCCAGTTCACGACCACAGAGGAGGAGGACAAGCTACTCAAGAAGCTGGACGCCGAGGAGTCGCTGCTTCTGGACCCCAAGTACAACCGCAGGTACAGCCAGCAAGAGCTTGACGCCGCGCATGGACAGCTCCGGGCGCGACGTGCTGGCCCGCCTGATTTACGGGCTGCGTA
>CAYOGX010000414.1:0-5241 GCA_964403235.1 uncultured Planctomycetales bacterium
GCTGTACCGCGAGCTGATCGGGCGCGGCCACGAGGTCGGGCTGCACGTCCACCCGGCCGTTGACGGTTACGAGGAGTTCCTCGGCGTCTACGGTCCCGACGACCAGTCGAAGATCGTGGGCGGCGCGGCCGATCGCTTCGCCCAGGCGTTGGGGTCCGCCACGGATAACGTGTGCATCGGCTATGCGTCGACGAACGATTTCACGTACGGCGTGCTCTACGACCTGGGGTTTCGGCACGGCACGAACTCGATGCCCACGCGGGTGCTGCCGCAGTGCGCGTCGGTCCACGCAGGCGCGCCGTTGGACGTGCACTACGCGCACCGCCACAACCGTGTGCTGGCTGGCGATTTGGACTTCGTGGAAATCCCCGTGACCGTCGACCCCGACTCTCGCATGTGGGGTGGGCAGCATCCGCAGGACCTGCGCGTCGAGCTGGTGGACGCCAAGAACCACTGGTACACGATCGACAAGGCCGTCAAGCGTCAGGAGGCCGGGTCCACGCCGGTCAAGATCATCCGCGGCGTGACGCACAACATCTTCGAGTACGGCACGCCGGGCGATTTCAGACGGCAGACGCTCGAGGGCATCATCCGACACACGTTGGCGATCGCCGACAGAGACGGACTGGACTGCGTCGGCGCGACCGGCGCGGACATCGCCCGGGCGTATCGAGCCAAGACACCGTTGGATTCCGTCGGGTCGTCGCTAAAGCTCGACCGTCGAGGTTACACCGAAAACGGCAAGTAGACGGCGTCCGTCGATCATCAAAGGATCCGTTCATGACACGCCAGACCCGACGCGTACCGTTTCGTGCCCTGGGGGGCATCTTCGAGGCGGACGACGTGGCGGCTGCGGGGCGTGTCAACGAGGCCGCGACCCGGGACGACGGCGATTTCTTTCCGCTGCCCGAGGAGACCGATTTCCAGGCGGCGTTTGCGGCGCATGAAGGTGCCCGGCATGCCATCGCCGTCAACTCGTGTGGCACAGCGTTGGACGCCTGCATGATGGTGCTGGGCATCGAGCCGGGAGATGAGGTCATCACGACGCCGCTGACGTTTGTCTGCACAGCCACGTGCGCGACGGCTCGAGGTGCCAGGGTGGTCTTCGCCGACGTCGATCCGCATTCGCTGTGTCTGGACCCCGGGGCCGTCCGCGCGAAGATCAGCGATAGGGTCAAGGCGATCATCCCGGTGCATTTCGCCGGCCACCCGGCCGACGTCGACGGCTTCGACGCGATCACCGGTGAGACCGGTATTCCGGTGATCTACGATGCCGCCCACGCGGTGGGAACCCAATACCAGGGCCGGCCGGTCGGTGGTGCGGGCAGGGCTAGTTGTTATAGCTTCCAATCCAACAAGAACATCACCACGCTCGGCGAGGGCGGTGCGGTGACGACCGATGACGCAGACTTCGCCGAGGCCGTGCGGCAGAAGAAGACGTTCGGCTACGTCTACGGCGGGTCGAAACTCCGCGTGGTCAGCGTTGGGTTCAATTACCGCCTGTCCAAGCCGCAACTGGCGGTCGGCCTAACGCAAATCGCCAAGGCCGATCGCATCGTCGGCGAGAAACTGGCGGCCATGAAGAAGATGAGCGCCTTGCTGGCCGACGTTCCCGAGCTGATTCTGCCGGCGGGCATCGAGGACGGCCACGGCGCCTGCATGTACGTCGTGCGGCTCGATACCGACAAGGTGACGTTCACCCGGGACGCGTTGCAGAAGCATCTCAAGGACAAACATCAGGTGGGCACGGCGCTGCACTACCCGATCGTTTGGAGTTGGGAGGCGTTCGCGGAGCTTGACTACCACAGCAGCGATTGCCCGGTTGCGGAACAGGCGTGCTCGCAGGTGCTGAGCCTCCCGGTGTTTGCCCAGTCCAGCGAGGAGGACCTGGCGTACGTGGCCCGGGCGATCAAGCAGAGCTTGACCGACCTGGGCTAGGTCAAGAACTGCTCGCAGCCGCTCTCCATGAAGAGAAACGATTCAAATGGGTGAACCGCAAACCGTGAGATGGCTGCTGGTCGGGACGGGCGACATCGCGAACAAGCGGCTGGCGCCGGCCCTGGCGTCGTGCGCGGGCGGAGAGCTCGTCGGGGTGTGCGACGTCGTCAAGGAACGGGCCGAAGCGCTGGCCGACAAACTCGGCGTCGGCGAAGTTCATGTCGCGTTGGATGACGCCCTGGGCAATACGAGTGCTAACGCGGTCTATCTGGCCACGCCGGTCTTCCTGCACGCGCGTCAGACAATGCGGGTGCTCGAGGCCGGCAAGCATGTGCTGGTGGAGAAGCCGCTGGGCCTGACCGCGGCAGACGCCGCGCCGGCCGTCGAGGCCGCCGAGAAGGCCAGAGCGCGTGCCCTCAAGGCTGGCTGCGCCTACTTCCGGCGGCTCAGCCCTCGATACCTGCACGCCAAGCAGATGCTCGACAACGGTGAGTTCGGTCAGATCGTGCTCGTGCGGATGACCTACTTCTCGTGGTTCAACCCCGATAAGGACGACCCGAAGTGCTGGCGCGTGGTCAAGGCAAAAAGCGGCGGCGGACCATTGTCCGACATGGGCACGCACATGTTCGACGTGATGATCGGGCTGCTCGGCATGCCGCGGCACGTCGTCTCTAGAATCGCCACGCAGACGCACGATTACGAGGTCGAGGATTCGGCCGCCATCATCATGCAGTACGCCACGGGCACGCAGGTCATCGCCAGCTTCCACTGGAACTCTCGGACCTGGTCGCACGAGTTCGAGATCGTCGGCACGGAGGCGAAGATCAAGTGGCATCCGTACGACGGCGGGCCGGTCGTCAAGACCGTCGGGCGGGACGTCCACGAACTCGACCTGCCCCACGCGGACAACGTGCACGCGCCCGTCGTCGAGGACTTCAACCGGGCCGTCATCGACGACGACGATCCCGTCGTACCGCTGACCGAGGCGGCCAAGACCAACGTCCTGCTCGACGCGGTCTACCGCAGCGCCGAGACGGGCGCGGAAGTGACACTGTGACGTTCGAGCCAAGACCGCCTAACGACTTCGACGAGTTCATCAGCGTCTACTTCCAGCGGTGCCGGGAGCGTTTCGACAAGCTGCGGGTGATCGGGGGGAAGTGGACGTTTGACGATCTGATTCCCGGCTTGAGCGACTTCGACACGCGCTTCATCGTGTCCGACGACACGACGTTCGAGGATTGGACGACGATGTCGCTGGAGGTCGGCCGGGTCCACACCGAGCTGGCGAGGGCCCGGCCGCGGTGGGCGCGGATGCTCGAACACCTGCCGGGGATCAACCTGACGGTGAGCGAGTTCAGCGAGCCGGCCGCCTACTACCCCGAGTTCGGCCAGTGGACGTTCTATCACGGCGATGCATCCGCCATCGAACGCATCGAGACGTATCTGGCCGGCAGGGCGTGGTCGCAGCGGGACGAGGCGTTCTTCCTCAGGAAGTTCGCCACCTATTACGGCCCGTACCTGCGCGGCATCGACCCACCGATCAACATGGGGCCGTGGGAGAATAAGTACCCGCTGCACAGCCGGTTCATGCATTACTTCACGCCGCCGGTCCAGGCGGCCGTGTCGCTGGTCAAGCGGCGCGCGGTGTGCGGGAAGTCCGACGCGTTGCGTCAGGCGCGTGAGCTGTTCGACCGGCCCGAGGTGATCGATCGCGTCCTCGACGCCGTTGAGCGCCACTACGAGGTGCCCGAGGACTACGCCGAGCCGAAGCTCAGCGACATCGAGGGTGAACTGGACGACTACCTCCGCGACGTCTACGCGCGATTGGCGCAACACGTGACGCTGATTGACGTCGACCCGACCGACACGCCCGAACAGATGCGTTCGCGCGTCGCGGCCATGCCCGTCGATCCCGTCGAGCAGTTCCTTACCGGGGCTAGGTTCTGTCGCCTGATGAAGGGCCGGCTGTTGTTTTACAGCGAAACCATCGACTGGTTCGACTCGGCTTGGCTGATCCGCAACGAGCTGGGCCGGATCGTGCCGAGCTTCTACGACGCGCCGCTGCGGGCCTACGGTCAGATCCGATTCGGCCGGCAGTTCGAGCCGCAGGAGGTGCTCGATCGGACAGCCGGTGACGTCGTGACTGCGGAGGACCGCCAGGCCGTGGCCGAGTTCGTTTGCATAGCCAGCGCACCGATCCCGGAGGGACAAGAAAGGCCTCGCGCCCGCCAGGTCGCAGCCGTGTTCGATCCGATGCTGCGTGTCCTGGAGAACCTGCGTCGCGACATGCGGCGGATGACGTCGGAACCGGACCACGAGGTGACCCATGGGCCAGATCGTTGACGCGTACTGCACGCCCGGCACGGAGCGCGAGACGCGTCTGTCGCCGGACGAATTGCTTCGCGTCATGGACGAGGCGGGGATCGACCGCGCGGTGATCGCGCCGGAGGATCGCGAGATCGCCGTGGACAACATGGCAGGCAACGCGCGGATGCTCGATCTGTCCGGCCGGTCGGACGGGCGATTCGTTCCCGCCTGCACCGCGAATCCGTGGCGAGGGCCGTCCGGTTGCGAGATGGTCCGCCAGGCAGTGACGGACGGGGCCAGGATGCTTGTGCTCTCGCCGATGCTGCAAGGGTTCATCCCTACCGACGAGGTGACCGATCCGTTGCTCAAGCTGGCCGGTGAATTGCGATTGCCGGTGTACATTCACACCGGGCCGCACTCGACCGGCGCGCCCAGCCAGGTCGTCCTGTTGGCCGAGCGGTTCGGCGACACGCGCTTCATCCTCGGGCACTGCGGGAGCACGGACTACGCCGCAGACATGCCGGTCGTGCTCGAGATAGCGCCGCCGAACGTCTGGTTCGAGCTGAGCCTGGTCCGGCCGTTCGCGATGCCGACCTACGACGGCACCGTGGATGAGGGCCGGTTGATCTTCGGGACGTCCGCGCCCCGCAACGCGCCAGGCGTCGAGCTCGAGCATTTCGACCGGACCTGGCCCATCGCCGAGCACCCGGGCACGTACGGCCAGAACATCAGCGCCCTGCTCGCGGAGGTCCGATCATGATCGTGGACTGCCACACCCACTGGGGCGATTGCTACCAACAGCGGGACGGGCTCGACCCGACGCGTTGGCTGGAGATGCTCGACCGCTACGGGGTCACGCACGCGGTGGTGATGCCGCACATCGGGCTGGCCCACGCGGGTCGGGTCGGCCGCGACAACGACCAGGTCGCCGCCGTCTGCGCCAAGTCGGGCGGGCGGATGATCCCCTTCTGTACGGTCCACACGCACGACCGCGAC
>CAYOGX010000415.1:0-5240 GCA_964403235.1 uncultured Planctomycetales bacterium
CTTGCTGACCGCGCCGGCCAGTTCTTCGTCGGCCAGCTCGCCGGCGAAGTACTTTTCCATGAGGTCCTCGTCGGCGCCGACGACGCCCTCGACGACGGCCTCGTGCGCCGCGGCGACGTCGCCGAAGTCGGCCTCGCCCGACTCGTTCCGGAAGCAGTCGGTCACGCCCTTGCCCCCGCCGTTGGGCAGGTTGATGGGCAGGCACTCGGCGCCGAAGGCCTCCTGCACCTGACCCAACAGCTCGCTCAGGTTGACGTTCTCGCCGTTGATCCTGTTGATCACCACCGCGCGGGCCAGCCCGAACTCCTTGGCCTTGTCCATCATCCGACGCGTGTTCACCTCGATGCCCGCCGTCGCCGACACCACACAGACCGCCGTCTCCACGCCGATCAACGAGGCGATGGCCGGGCCGATGAAGGCCGGCGCGCCCGGCGTGTCCACCACGTTGATCTGCTTGCCCGCGTGCTCAACGTGGCAGACGTGGGCCTCGATGCTGCATTCGCGCTCCTTCTCCTCATCCAGGCAGTCCAGGTTCGACGTCCCGTCCGTCACGCTGCCCAACCGGTTGGTCAGGCCGCTGATGTGCAGGATGGCCTCGGCCAGAGAGGTCTTGCCCGCCCCGCCGTGACCGACCAGTGCGATGTTTCGAATGTCCGTTGTGCCGTAACCAGGCATGATCGTCTCCACCCAGTCAGGTCCGCCCGGAGGCAGGCCCGCTCGTCTGAGTCCCTATGCACAAACCCTCCATGATAGCATCTCTGCGATCTGTGCCAAGTCGTTTTCGCGCAGCGTGGCCGGCCCGACCGGCTTCTGGACATTCAAGCTGCCCAAGGATATGATGCCGCCTTCTCGATCCGGACGGACGCGTCACCGCGTCCGCAGGCCATGAAGGAGCGAGCATGCTCATCGAAACCCTCCACAACACCGTCGAGAAGTACCCGGACAGGTTGGCCGTCGCTGACCTGCTCGGCATGGAAATGACGTATGCCCGCGTGCTGCGCGTGGCGAGCGTTATGAAGGGATTCGTCGAGAAGGCGACCATATGCCCGCGCGTCGGGATCTTCCTGCCGTCGTCGGTGGGATTCGTGGTGAGCTACTACGGCATCCTTTGGGCGGGCCGGACGGCCGTACCCCTCAACCTGCTGCTGCACCAGGACGAGCTCCGCAAGATCGTGGCAGACGCCGGTCTCGATCTGGTCATCACGCTGCGATTTCCCAAGGACGTCGCCCATCTGAACGACACGGTCGACAAGCTGCCGGTCTCCAAGAAGCTCTACCTGAACGACCTGCCGCTCAAGCGGAAGGTGATCACGTCCTACCTGCGTCCACAGCCGCGCCTGCCCCGTGTCGAGCCCGACGACGTGGCCACGTTGCTTTATACGTCCGGCACCTCTGGCGACCCCAAGGGCGTGATGCTGACCCATAGGAACCTCGACGGCAACGCCAGGGCCAGCATCGATCACCTCAAGCCGGAGGGCGAACAGCGGTTTCTCGGCCTGCTACCCCTGTTCCACAGCTTCGGTCTGACCACGATGATGCTCGTCCCCCTGACATTCGGCGGGAGCGTCTACTATCTGCCCAGGTTCCAGCCGGCCCTGGTGTTCAAGACCCTCGTCAAGCAGCGCAGCACCATGGTGTACGCGATCGCGAGCATGTACTCGGCCTTGCTGCGGGTCAAGAACGCCACGCCGGAGGACTTCAAGAGCATCCACGCATGTATCAGTGGCGGTGAAGCGTTGCCGCCGGCGCTGTACGCCGCGTGGTTGGAACGGTTCGAGTTCCCGCTGTTGGAGGGGTACGGTCTGACGGAGACCTCGCCGGTGGTCTCGTCGAACCAGCCCTGGGCCAATCATGCCGGCACGGCCGGAAAGCTCCTGCCGGGCGTCGAGGCCCGCGCGATCGACGACGACGGCAATCCCCTGCCGCCCGGCCAGACCGGTGAGCTCGTCATTCGCGGCGAGCTGATCATGAAGGGCTACTACAACAAGCCCACAGAGACGGCTGAGGTCATCGACCACGACGGCTGGTTCAAGACCGGCGATATGGGTTGGGTCGACCAGGACAACTACATCGCCATCACCGGCCGGAAGAAGGAGATGATCATCGTCAGCGGCGAGAACATCTACCCGCGGGAGATCGAGTCCGTTCTGGACCAGCACCTCGCGGTGGCCGAGTCGGCCGTCATCCCCGAGAAAGTCGGCGGCACGCGGGGCGAGGTCCCCGTCGGCTTCGTCGTGCTCAAGGAGGGCCAGACCGCTACCGACGCGCAGCTCCGCGATCACTGCCGCACCCGCCTGCCCCAGTACAAGGTGCCCAAGGTGGTCTGGATCGCCGAGGACCTGCCGCGTGGCCCGACGGGCAAGATCCTCAAGCGTGCGTTGGACCCCGCCGGCCCGGCCAAGACCCCGGCAGCGACGTAGTGTTGTGTCACGCGTCAATTGACGGATGAGCGCTTTGGCCATCAGAGCCGGCCCGTCCTCGGGCCGGTTGCGTATCTGTAGCGAGTTCCCGTTCGACTCATGACCGGCCCGAGGACGGGCCAGCTCGGTGGCGCGGTGTACCATTCGTCGAATCACGTGTGACACGGCACCAGCGCCACCGCCAACCACTCCCTCACGGTCGCGGCTCGGATGGGTTGTCAGACGCCATCGAGCGTCAATGCGCCGTCTCTTCGCTGTCCTTGCCCGTGTGATGCATCACGTGTAGCAGGTCGCGCTGCTCGACGATGCCGAGCACCTTCCGCGATCCGGGCCGATCCACCACCGGGAGCGTCTCGAAATGGCCGCTGCCGAACAGGGCGAGCAGGCTGTCGAGGTCCTGGTCGACCGTCACGAGCGGGATGTCCGGGTTGGCGATGTCCACGGCGGTGATCAGGTCGCGGGTGAGCGGATCGTAGATGACGTCGCGGATGTCGGCGAAGCGGATCATGCCGAGCAGGTGCCCTTCCGCGTCGATGACGGGGAAATGGTTGAATCGGCTGCGCTCGACGAAGGCCATCACCTGGTCCATCGTCGCATCGGCGGGGATGAACTTGACGTTGGTCCGCATGATGTCGCCGGCCTGCAACGGCCGGGCCTCTCGATCCGTTTTGCGGTGACGCCCCACACCCAGCAGCCGCAGCATGGATTTCACGATGGTCCAGGTCGACGAGACGCCTTCGAGGGGCGCGGGTTTCGGTCGTCTCAGGAGGGTGACGGCCTTGACCTCGCCGGCTCGGACGGCCACCCATTTGACGCCGAGCGGGCCGCTCAGCTCGAACAGGGCCACGGCCCCGTAGATGATGGTCTTGAAGGTGCCGGCTAGCGGGCTGGGCCAATGGTCTTCCAGGAAGACGGCCAGTCCAATGGCCACACCCGCCTGGCAGAACAGGGCCAGACCGATCGTCGGCTTGACGTTCTCCAGGTCGCCCGCCCATCGTGCCCCGACGCGCCCCCCCAGGGCCTTGCCGATCGTGCGAAACACGACGTACGCCGCCCCGAGCCATCCGAGCTGGGCGAGCTCCTCCAGGTGCAGATCGTAGCCGGCCAATACGAAGAAGGCGGCGAACAGCGGCGTCGAGATCGGGCGGAGCGCCTCGATCAGCCGTTCGCCGTCGATGGCGATGTTGGCGAAGACCGCGCCCATGAACAGCGCGGTCAGCAGGAAGTTGATCGAGAGGCTGAATGGCTGGCCGGCCAGCCAGTCCTGGCCCACCCCCAGCGTCAGTACGACGCCCATAAAAACCAGCATCGTCTCGCCGATGGACAGTTTCGCGTGCGCGACGCTGATCAACAGGCCAAGGACACCGCCGAGCGCCACGCTACCCACGGTGACCATCAGCAGGTCTAGCCAGAGTGACCGGTCGGACGCAAAGCTCGCCTCGACCACGCCCGCCGCCGCCAACAGCAGGAACGTCACGTGAAACAATACCGTGCTGACGATGTTATTCAGTCCGACCAGCGTCAGGGCCGAATCCGTCATCGGGCCCTTGGCCTGGTACTCCTGAAACACCAGCAGCGTGGCCGCCGGCGCCGTCGCGATGCCGGCGATCCCCAGCAGAAGGGCGAATGCAAGTCGATCGCCGACGCTGCCCCCGGCGACGACCCACACCACCGCCAGGCATCCGACGCCCACCACGGCAAACGTCAACCCGCAATCGGCCAGGCTCAGACGTCCGACAAGGCGACCCACTCTGGCCAGGTGCTTCCGCTCGAATACGCCCCCGATCGTGAACAGGATCAGCCCCAAGGCGACATCATAGACCGGTGAGAGTGGGGCGGAACCGACCTGGGCGACGTGAATGGCCTCGGTCAGACTGGAAGCGCCCGAGACCGGTGCCGGCGCCGCGTGGGGCCGGCCAATCGAGCTCAGCACAAACGCCGCCACAGCCAGCTTCAGGACGATGCCGGCCACCAGATACCCAATGATCCGAGGCAGATGAAAAAAGCGCGCGAGGTAGCCGAACCCGATCCCCACGAACAACATCAATCCCAAGAGGAATCCCGGTGACGGAGCCGGCCCCAACGGCAGCGTTGGGACAGCGGCCATCGGGGTGATCAGGGACATGGCGACCACGAACGGGCTCCTGACGGAGGCTCGGTGCCGGATCAGGCTACTCGATCCGTCGGACCTCGCCAAGTCAGGCCGTAGCAGTGCGTCGAAACGTCGAAACGTCAAAACGTGGACATGCCGGTTGGGTGGGTTGACCGGTTCGGCCGACGAAAGTACGCTCGCGTGGAGCATTCCCGTCTCGAGGTCCTGCCGAAGGGGTTTGCCATGCCCGAGACTCTCTACGTCATCGACGGCCATGCGCAGATCTATCGCTGCTACTACGCGCCGTTTCGGGATCTGACCGCGCCGTCCGGCGAGCCGACGCGGGCGACGCACGTCTTCTGTCAGATGCTGTTCAACCTCGTCAAGACACGACAACCTGACTACCTGGCCATGGTGATGGACTCCGCGGAGGCCCCGATCTTCCGCGCCGAGGTGTTCGAGGCCTACAAGGCCAACCGCGAGCCGCCCCCCGACGACTTCGGTCCCCAACAGGACCGCATCGTCCAGATCGTCGAAGCATCGGGCATTCCGGTCCTGGTCAAGCCGGGGTTCGAGGCGGACGACCTGATCGCCACGATCGCGCAGCGGGTCGCGCAGACGAACCCCGACGTCCACGTCTACATCGTCAGCCGCGACAAGGATCTCGAGCAGCTCTTGACCGACCGCGTGATCCTGTACGACCCGGGCAAGGACGAGGAGATCGATCC
>CAYOGX010000416.1:0-5228 GCA_964403235.1 uncultured Planctomycetales bacterium
GTGGCGTTGTTCGTACTGGCCAACGGGTGGCAATTGGTGGTGGGTTCGCTGTTGATGAGTTTCGGATGATCCCCCTACGCGTCGGTTCAGACCCGATGCGCAAATGGACCGTTAACGAGGAGGTGCTGCCATGGACCTGCCCATGACCATCGATCTGGGGCGCGACGCGCTGTTGCTGGTGTTGATCGTCGCCAGCCCCGTGCTGCTGATGGGATTGTGCGTGGGTCTTCTGATTGCGGTCTTCCAGGCTATGACCCAGTTGCAGGAGCAGACGCTGACGTTCGTCCCGAAGATAGCGGCGATGGCGTTCGCGGCCATGTTTCTGGGCCCTTGGCTGGCGACGCGGATGCTGGAATACGCGGCTGAATTGTTCGGCCGATGCCCGTGGTGACGGATGAGGTGCCATGCCGTTTGAGCTGCTCGAGTTGCCGCTGTTGCTGCCGGGCCTGTTGCTGGTCATGTTCCGCGTGTTGGGGTTGAGCATCAGCGCGCCGATCTTCAGCGCCCGGTCGATCCCGCGGCGGGTCAAGGTCGGCCTGGCGATGGTGACGGCGATGATGACGTTCCCGCTGGTCGCGCCGACCCTCCCGTCGGATCTGACGCTGGCCCAGGCGCTGGTGGGGGTGGTTGGCGAGCTGATGATTGGGCTGGCGATCGGGTTTGCGCTGTCGGCGATCTTCGTGGCCACGCAATTGGCGGGGCTGATGATCGCCCAGCAGGCGGGGCTGGCCCTGGGGCAGGTGTTCAACCCGGGGCTCGATTCCCGGACCACCCCGCTGGGGCAGTTGCTGTTCTTCGTCATGACGGGCGTGTTCTTGGCGATGAACGGTCACGTGGCGTTGGTGCGATCCCTGCTCGAGAGCTTCAGCTTCGTGCCGCCGTTGGCGTTTCGCGTGACCCCGTCGGTGACTGAGCTGATCGTGGGCCTGATGACGAGCTCGTTCGTGGTGGCCATTCGGCTGGCGGGACCGGCCCTGACGGCGCTGTTCCTGGTCACGCTGGCGATGGGCTTCGTCAGCCGGACCGTCCCGCAGCTCAACATCCTGGCGGTGGGATTCAGCATCCGATCGTCGACGGCGCTGGTCATGACGGCCGCGTCCTTGACCGTCGCGCAGGACCTGCTGGTCGACGGTCTCGTTGAGACGATGGAAGCCATCCAGGCGCTGCTTCAGGGATTGGCGTAATGCCTGACGATACCGGTGAGAGGACCGAACCGCCGACCCCACGACGTCGCGAGGAGGCGCGCGACGAAGGGCAGGTCGCCAAGAGCCAGGATCTGCCCGCGGCCGTCATGCTCCTGGGCGGGATGATCGCGCTGAACGTGCTGGGGCAGAACATCCTCAGGAAGCTGCTCGAGGGGCTGGGGTTCTTCTTCGGGAGCACCGGACCGGTCCCGGTGACGACGAGCCAGGTCCCGGAGTTGGCGGTCGCGGCGCTCCGGATGCTGGCCGGCATCTCGCTGCCGGTTATGGCGATCCTGCTGGTGCTGGGCATTGTGGTGAATCTCGCGCAAACCGGGCTGCTGTTCTCCTTCAAGCCGCTACAGCCCAAGCTGAGCAAGCTGAACCCGATCTCAGGGGCGAAGCGCCTGGTGTCGGCACGGTCGGCCGTGCGGTTGGTGCTGAGCGTCCTCAAGATGCTCGTCGTTGCGGCGGTGGCCTATCTGACGATTCGTTCTCAACTGACCCAGATCGTCTTCGGGATGGGCTTGGACCACTGGGCGATGTTTGCCCTGGCGGCCGATCTGGTTTTCACGCTGGCGCTGCGAATGGGACTGGTCCTGCTGATCCTCGGCATCCTGGACTACATCTGGCAGCGCTACAAGCACGAGCAGGATCTCAAGATGACCAAGGAGGAGGTCAAGGAGGAGATGCGGCGGATGGAGGGTGACCCGATCGTCAAACAGCGTCAGCGTCGGGTCCAGCAGCAGCTCGCCATGCAGCGGCTCCGCGCCGAGGTCCCCCAGGCCGACGTCGTCGTGACCAACCCCACCGAGATCGCCGTCGCCATCAAGTACGACGCCGACACGATGGCGGCCCCGAAGGTCATCGCCAAGGGCCAGGATCACATGGCCGTCCGTATCCGCCAGATCGCGATCGAGTTCGGCATCCCCATCGTCGAGCGAAGGCCCCTCGCCCAGGCGCTGTTCCGCGCCGTCGAGGTCGGTCAGGAGATCCCGCCGCAGTTCTACAAGGCCGTCGCCGAGATTCTCGCTTACATCTACGAGCTGACCGGCCGGGGCCCCCGCCCGGCGCAAACGGTGGCGGCGGCTTCATAAATGACGTCGACAGGCCAGCACACGGGCCCGCCCGGCGTGGCGCCCGGCGCGATCCCCGTCGTCCTCGGCTACCGGATTCGCTGAGTGCCCGGGCACCCCGCCTAAACGGTATGGGTCCTGCTACGATTGGCGGTACCACCTTGGCCGAGAAGCTCGTCGCGGAAGTCCTCGACGAGCCGCTGGCGGGTCTCGTCCGCGATCGCGCCGTCAAGCCAGGTGACGGTGATGTGAACCCCCCCGGCGGTCTCGGACAGGCTGACGGTGACCGGATGGTTGGGCGGGCAGACGGCCGCCGCGAACCCGCCCGCGATCGGGATGCCGCCCCAACGGTCGTCCCCGCCGAGCAGGCGGCCGCCGAAACGGAACTGGGTCGTCAGCCGTTTGCCGCGTCTCAACCGACCAGACCAGCGGGCGGCGAGGCATACCGCCGGATAGAAGCCGATTCTCAGCCGTCGGGCGATCCGCCAC
Source organism: uncultured Planctomycetales bacterium (assembly GCA_964403235.1). Taxonomy (GTDB): domain Bacteria; phylum Planctomycetota; class Phycisphaerae; order UBA1845; family JAFGLZ01; genus JAFGLZ01. The sequence continues at coordinate 2,747 of CAYOGX010000416.1, forward strand.
AGCGAGCGGTGTTGGCCCCGGCTCAATTGGCCGATCGCGTCGCGGGTCAGGCGCGCCACCAGTGTGGCCAGGTCCGCGGCTTCAGTTGCGCTGCATTGTAGATGCACACCGCCGTATTCGTTGCCGGGCAGCGATGCAGGCGGCGGTCCTTCGCGCAGGCCGAACGGCCACCAAATCCGAAAGATCGCATCCGGCCGAACCGTACGTATGCACTCACGACGTAACGCCCGGAGACAGGCCGCGATCACGAAAATCGACGTACGACCGAACCCCGCGACATGGGCAGCATTCTCCCGTACGCGCTGGCTTTCGGCGGCGTCGATTGGGGTCACGGCGACGCGAATGCGTCCCGACGCCCCGACGTTCATTACGGAGAACACCTCGTCTCGACGTCCCGGCGGACGCGACCGGAGCGGTGCCGGCCCGGTGACGTCAAGCGCTGGCGGACGCGCCGGCGTCGGCGCGTCGTCCCCGTCAAAGTCACCCGCATAGCAGCGGCCCAGATCGCGGAGCAGCAAATCGCCACCTCGCGCGTCGGTCAATACGTGCGACCATCTCAACGCGACCGCGTCTCGCCCAGACCGATCCCTGTGCAGAACGACCTTCACGGGCGGGTCCGATCGTAGATCAGCAGGCTCATCCAGTAGCTCGGCGGCGAGCGCGGCGGGGTCGACCTCGCCTTGGCCGTCTACGACGTCAACCGAAATCGTATCGTCAGGCTGGACGACCCACCTCGGCCACCATGCCCACCACGGCCGGTGGAGTCTGGCCGTTGCAAGCAGATGACGCTTGGCCAGCCGCTCGACCGACCAGACCAGCCGCTCGGGCTGGACGCGGTCGTCGAGCACGACCACCTGAACGCACTGTGCCCCCGGCAGCCCGGCGTGCCGAAACGCGTCGTCGATGACGGCCGCCATGCCGTCCAGCGGGTTCAGCCGGATGCGTGTCATCATGGTCAATCGGCCCGGTCCCACCAGCGATCCCAGCGCTTCACCTTGCTGTCGGGGTGGACGCGTTGGCCGATCTCCGCGCAGGTGGCGCCGGAGGCCAGCAGGCGCTCGGCCTCCTTCGCCGCTTCGATGAAGGCGTGGATCTTCCGCACGCCGTCGTCGTTGCACAGCGGCTCGGCCACGTTGGTATGGACGCTGCTGGCGCCGTCGGCGACCGACTGGAACACGAAATCGGCCACGTCCCGCGTCGTCATGTTCCGGTAGTGAAACGAGCCCAGCCGCCACGTGAACGGCACCCGGCAGTGCTCGGAGACCAGGCGCGGGTTCAACTGCGGCGAGATCGAGGGGTCGTAGAAGCTCAGGCCGATGTCCTCCAGAAACGGCAACTGGACCGGGCGCAAGTCCTCCACGTGGGCGTGACGCCGCCCAGTCGTGATGCCCTGGTAGTACTGCTCCCAGTAGGGCAGTACGAAGTCGCCGAACATATGTGGGGGGATCATGCTGGCGATGTCGTCACACATGCCGCCGCCGTTGGGGCTCACCGCAGGCGAGCCGTTGACGTCCGCCCGGAACCGTTGGAACGCCAGGATGCTGTCGGTCAGCAGGCACAGGAACTCGCGGGCCGCTGGCGGGTCGTCGAAGATGTCGGTGAAGACCCCCTCGCCGCGCATCTCGTAGGCCGTTGTCAGTGGACCCTCGAGGCCGTAGGAGAACCCGACGGGCTCGCCCGGAAACGCCCGCGCCATACGCTTCTTGAAGTCAAGATAGAACGGCGCCATGCCGGCGCTGGCGAAATCGACCGGCTCGCGGAGCGCCCGGATGCCCTGTTCGAGGCTCTCGTATGGATGCGTGTGGGCCACCTCGCCGCCCTCGGGGAAGAGCAACTCCGAACCGAGCCCGTTCGCGTGCCCGTAGCTGATCGCCGGCGTCGCCAGTCCGGGCAGGCGGACATCCTCGCCGAACATCTCGCGGATCATCGGTCGTCCGCGGCGGTAGGCGTCGACGCACGCGGCCGGATCCAGGTTGAACTCGCGAATCGGAACGCCCGTCAACATCCGCAGCGCCCCCTGGCCGCTGCCGACGTGCCAACTGAATCCCGCCCGCTCGCGGGCCGTGGTGTAATCCGGACGTGTGGTCATCGGCGTCTCGCTATGCAAGCTGACCAAACCGGCGGCAGGCGTCGAAGAAGGCCTCGACGTTGGCGATCGGCACCTCGGGCTCGAGCACGTGCGTCGGGGCCAGCATCAGCGCACCGTCATCGGCCAACGTCTCGACGCGCTGTCTGACGGTCTGGCGGACCTCGTCGGGGGTGCCGAACGGCATGGTCGTCTGCGTGCCGATCGTGCCGTTCAGGACGATCTTGTCGCCGAACAGGCGCTTGATCTCCCGCGGGTCGACGCACTCGGGCTGGATGGGGTTCAGGATCGTCACGCCGATCTCGATCAGCTCGGGGATGATGTCCATGATGTTGCCGTCGGAGTGATAGAAGATCTGGACGTCGGGCTTGACGGCCCGGGCGGCCCGCCAGATGT
>CAYOGX010000417.1:0-1430 GCA_964403235.1 uncultured Planctomycetales bacterium
ACGATCGTCGACGGCCGCGACACGGGGATCTACGGAAATGACGCTTCCTGGCCTGCCGTTGACGTCCGGCTGTTGAATACGGGGCGGCTCCGCAAGTGGCGGCTGGCGCAAGTGGCGATACCGTTGGTGAAGGCCAATCCGGTTCAGGGGAGTCTCCAACGCCTGACCGCAGGCGAGCTGGCCGTGAGCTTCCAGCGAGATGCGCCGGCCCTGGTCGAGGCGGCGGCGCAGGCTGAACTGGTGGATTCGATCGGCGAGGATAGGGTGCGACGGATCGCCGTGAATTTCCAGGAACAGCGCAAGGCCTATGACGCCGCCCTGGCCGTGGGAGAAGACGGGCAGGTCCCGGCCCAAGCCAATGCCCTGCCGGGGTACGTCATCATCACCACCTCGGCGATCCAGTCGGCTTCGAACAAACTGGCCGACTTCGTGGCCCACAAGCAACTGTGCGGCTTCGCCGTACAGGTGATCACCTCGCTCGATTTCGGCGGGGGTATCGGCGACACGGCGGCGGAGAACATCCGCAACTGGCTGAAGGGCCATTACGTCAGCGACAACATTCAGTACGTGTTGCTGATCGGCGACCCCCATCCGATGTATGGCTTCGTGCCGATGAAAATGCTCTGGCCGCGACACGGCGCGGGGAGCTACGAGGAGTCCCCATCGGACGTCTACTATGCAGACCTGACCGGAAACTGGGATCGGGATCACGACGGCTTCTACGGCGAGGGGGGCGACGATTTCGGGTCGGGCGGCGTGGACCGACACTGGGAGGTGCTGGTCGCGCGGATTCCATATTACGGCTCGATCAACGACTTGGACTCAATCCTCCAGAAGACCATCGACTATCAGACGCAAACCGGTTCCGCGGCAAGGTGGCGAACCAACGCGCTACTGCCGATGGAGCCTAGCGACGTCCACACACCGGGGTATCACCTCGGCGAGCAGATCAAGACCAACATCCTCGTGCCGGCCAACTGGTCGTATCACCGCGTCTATGATGACAGGTACGGGCTGTATCCGCCGCCGGAGACCTACCCCTGCACCATGACCAATGTCACCAACGTCTGGAGCAGCGGGACCTTCGGGCTGACCGTGTGGTGGACGCATGGCTCAGATCACGTAGCCGCGGACATCATGGACATCTGGCACGTGCCGTACCTCAACGACGCCTATCCAGCCTTCACGTTTCAGGTCTCGTGCACCAATGCCTACCCCGAAACGACCGACAATCTGGCCTACGAGCTGTTGAAGCACGGGGCCGTCTCAACCGTCGCAGCGACGCGGGTGTCATGGTACTACGTGGGTCAGACGTATTTCGCCGGGTCGACGAGCAACGCGGGGATGAGCTATGAGTACACGTCGCGGGTCGTGGGACAGCAGATGTCCTGCGGGGAGGCGCTATACGACCTGAAGCAGGTACTGACGCC
>CAYOGX010000417.1:1440-5227 GCA_964403235.1 uncultured Planctomycetales bacterium
CCTGGCATTTGGATGAACTTCACGGTGTTTAACATCTACGGAGATCCGTCCACCGACCTCGTGCCGGTCGAGGCGCCAGATATCGACGAGATCCCGGACCATCCCACCGCCTTGGGGCAGGCGTACCGGCGGGAGGCAGCCCTGCTTCGGGGATCCCCATGGCCCCTCTGGTCGGTAGAGCAAGGGCCGGCTGGATTGGGCATCGACCCGAACGGCGTGATCACCTGGCCCGATCCCGGACCGGCCGGCAGCAGCCACACCGTCACGATCCGTGCGCAAAACGTCGCCGGGTCGGACGAGGAAACGTGGCTCCTTTCCGTCAAGGTGGCGCCCGACATCGCCACCCCCAACAACGCCAACACGGTTCTGGGCCAGCCCTACACCAAGACGCCGACGCTGATCGAGGGCAGCCAGCCCATCACGTGGACGCTGGTCAACGGCCCGGCGGGGATGACGATCGGGGCGAACGGGACGGTGACGTGGCCCGACCCCGGCCCGCCCGATACGACCCACACCGTGAAGGTGCAAGCCAACAACGACGTCGGGCAGGACGCGGAAACCTGGCAGGTCACCGTCACGGCGCCGCCCCTCATCAAGGCGGTTCCGGACCGGACCGTGGTCCTCGATCAGACCTACCAGGAGCTGTTGACGTTGGATCAGGGAATGAGCCTGCCGACGACGTGGACGCCGGTGACGGGCCCAAGTCTGATGACCATCGACTCGAGCACCGGGGTCCTGACCTGGCCCAACGCGGGACCCGCTGACAGCAGCCACCTCATCCAGGTCCGCGCGGACAACGGCCTAGATCCCAAGCACGAGGTGTCGTGGGTGCTGACGGTCATCGCGGCGCCCCAGATCGGTGACATTGAGGACCGGGAGGCGATCCTCGGGCAACCCTACGTCGAGACGCCGACCTTGCTCCAGGGATACAGCTTGCCCGTGACGTGGGCATTGCTGAAACGCGCACCGGGAATGACGATCGACCCCAACAGCGGGACGGTCACTTGGTCGGACCCCGGTCCGGCTGACACCGTCCATACCGTGACGATCCGCGCCCAGAACAGCGTCGCCAGCCATGACGCCACCTGGCAGGTCACGGTGACGGCACCGGCCATCATCAAGCCGATCCCCCATCGGATCGTACCGGCGGGCGTGCCCTACAGCGAGCCGGCCACGTTGAGCCAGGGGTCCGCCCTGGCGACGGTCTGGTCGCTGGTTCACGGTCCGGCGGGGATGACGATCGACCCGAACAGCGGCATTATTTCCTGGCCCAACCCGGCACCGCCCGACAGTACGCAAACCGCGGCCATCCAGGCGGTCAACAGTCTCGGCAGCGACCAGGCGTCGTGGGAGATCACGGCTGCGGCCCCGCCGATCATCGTGGAGATCCCCGACCGGGACGCCGTGGTGGGCCAGACCTACAGCGAACAACCGGCCCTGTTGCAGGGCGGTGCGTTCGCGACGTGGTCGCTGGAAGACGGTCCGCCGGACATGGACATCGACCCGAACACCGGGCAGGTCGTCTGGGCCAATCCCTCGCCAATTGGTAGTACGCACACCGTGACTGTGCGTGCGATGAACCCGGCCGACTACGATGACCAGTCCTGGAAGGTCAAGGTGGTGCCGATACCGTCGCCCCCGAGCATATACCAGATTCATGACGACACCGCGCAGGCGGGCAATCCATACGTCGGACCGATCCCTCGGTTGGTCGAGGGGACCCCGCCGGTCACGTGGTCACTGACCTCCGGGCCCGTGGGCATGACGATCAACGCTGAGACCGGTGTGGTGAGCTGGCCCACCCCGACGCATGACGGGAGTCCTTTCACGATAACCGTCCGCGCCCAGAACGTTGCGGGCGACGACACCAAAACCTGGTCATTGAGCGTCGATCCACCGCAACAGGGCGTCACCATTGCCATCTTCCCCCCGGGCGTCGGACTGCAAATGGTGGTGGACGGCCAGACCTACAAAGCCCCACAGACGTTCTCCTGGCCGCTCGGGAGCACCCATCAGGTCTTGGTGGCCGCCACGCAAACCGGGTGGGACGGGGGGACGTACCTGTTCAACGAGTGGGACGACGGGCCAGCCGGCGCATCGCGGACGATCGTGGTCGGGTCGGTGCCCACGTACACCGCACGGATGCGGTCAATCACCATCGAGCAACTGACGATTACCGGCCCTGACGAGATACGCGAGAACGGATCGGCCCAGTACCACCTGCGCGTCAGCCGAAGCGACGGCACCGCCGACGACGTGACCGCGCAGGCCACGTGGCGGTTGAGCTCGAGCGAGTACGCCGAGATCGCGAACGGGCTGGTCACCGCACTCGAGATCGACAGCGACCACTTCTGTCTGATTCAGGTCACCTACGAGCATGCCGGTCACAGTTGGTCCCAGCAGAAGCAGATCAAGATCGTCAACGTGTCGAAGGCCCGCACGCTGTCCATCTCCACGTCGCCGGCAACGTCCGCCCAGCCGGTTCGAACGACGCATTCCAACGGCGACGTCGTGGCCGTTACCGTCCCCTCGGCCCCCAAGCCGGACATGGTCTTCGCCGGTTGGGGCGGTGACGCAAGCGGCCTGGACAACCCGTTGCGTCTCGTCATGGACGCGGACAAGAGCGTGGTGGCCGTCTTCCAGAAGCCCGGCCCGGCGCAGGCCGCGCCCCTGCCGCCGTCGTGGTGCGCAATCGGGCTGGGTCAGGCCATGTTCGGGTGTGCGGCCGGGTTGCTCGCGATGCGCCTGATCGGCCCGAACGGCCGTCGGCAACGCCGACCGCGCAGGCGCCCGTGATCGCGCTCGACGTCGGGAGAATCTAGTCTCCACGTGATACGTTCCTATCGCGCGGGCTGAATACTGTGCCACACGCTGCTGTCCTGTTCCGAGGTGCTCAACTCGTTCCCGCCTACCACGACCACCCGGCGCGGGGCCACGCGCCAAGCGTGAACGGCCGCCGGACGATCGTTCTCGAAAACGCAACCACGACATGAACGCGGAGGAGCGACGATGCTGACGTGCATGCTGCTCGGCCTGGCGGCGATGGTGGGCGCGGGCGACCAGACGGTCGACACGGCCAGCCAGCCGTTCGAGCTGATCCTGTGGCTGGACCACTTCGACTACACCGTCGGCGTGCCGGACAAGGTCACATGGTCGACGATGACGCCGACGGGGATCGGCACGATCATCGACTATCACGTCCGCTGCGGCCGGCCGACCGTGGCCTTCCGCGACCGGGCCGGTGGGCTGGTCCGGCACAATTCGCGAATCGAGCTGGGACAGTACCCCCAACGGATCGACAAGCGGCGCGGGTGGGACATGCGGCCCGACTGCCACCCGGTGCGATACGGCGCGGCGGCCGACGACGTGCTGACGAGCATCGTAGCCGCCTGCCGAAAGCGCAGCCTGCCGTGCATCATCTATTGGCCGTTTGAAGACTGCCATGGGTATCCGTGCTTCTATGGGCGGTTCGCGTTGGAGCACCCGCAGTACTGCGAGCGTCGATCGGACGGCTCGATCTCGGCGGCCTGGCTGTGTCACGCGTATCCGCAGGTGCGGCGGTACAAGCTGGAGATCCTGCGCGAGGAGCTGAGCTACGGCGTCGAGGGGGTGATGTTCGATTTCTGCCGGCAGAGCGGCCGCAGCGGCAATGGCGACTACAACGACGTGATCGTACGGGCCTGGCGCGCCAAGCACGGCGCCGACCCGCCGTCGAACCCGAATGACCTCGCGTGGATCGCGTTCCGGGCCGGGTACGTCACGCAGCTCCTGCGCGAGGTGCGGGGGG
>CAYOGX010000418.1:0-5219 GCA_964403235.1 uncultured Planctomycetales bacterium
CTGTCAGCAGGCATTGGCGATCGACGCATCGTGCGTTAGCGCCCACTTGGTATCGGGGTCTGTTTACCTCGAGCAGAAGCGTGACGAGGAGGCGTTGGCGTGTTTTCGAGAGGCCCTGAAGCACGGGCGGGGCAGCTACGACGCCGAGGCCTACTTGGGCATGTACAAGTTGCACACCGCCCGTGGAAACGACGCGAAGGCCCGGGACGCGTTGGACAAAGCGCTTCAGGCCGACCCCCACCACCAGGAGGCCGTCATCGCGTTGGCCGGGCTGGCCCGAACTCCAGAGGAGAAGGACGCAGTGATGGTCAGGCTTCGCGGTGCCCTCGAAGAACGATTGGACGCGATGATCCTGTACCAGCTGGGTCAACTCCAAGCTGAACGGGGCGATTTCCACGAGGCCGCCAAGTCCCTGAAGCAGACGCTGGCGCTTCAGAGCGACAACGCCGAGGCGCATCAAGCCCTGGCGGGCGTACTGCAAGAGCTCGGCAGGGGCGACGAGGCGATGGTGCACCTGCGTGAGGCACGCCGTTTGAATCCCAGGGACGTGGGCGCCCTGACCGAACTGGGGACTTCCCTCGCCAAACAGAACCGCCTGTCGGAGGCGCGGCAGGTGTTCACGCAGGCGGCTGCCTTGGCGCCGCGCTCGGCGACGTGCCGGCAGAACCTGGGTCTGGCGTTGGCCCGTCTGGGCGAATTGCGTGGCGCGGTCGAGGAGTTTCGTGAGGCGATCAGGCTTCGTCCCGACTACGCCGAAGCCCACTACAATCTGGGCCTGGCCCTGCGGATGATGGGCCGAGCCGGCGAGGCCGACAAGTGCCTCCGCCGTGCGCTCGAGCTCGATCCGAAGGTGGGTCAGACGCCCAGGGGGGCCTCGACGGGCGCCGGACCCCGGTAGGGCCGACGGTGCCGGCCGTCGCCGGTGAGCAAGGGTGTGATGCGATGACCGACGTCGCCGGACAACCTGCCGAGCACAAGCAGCCGACGCGCAAGAAGTGGGTCCGGGTAGCGGTCCCTGTCCTGGCGGTCGGTTTGGTGGTCACCGCAACGGTGGTGTGGCGGTATGGCGGGAAGGAGGCAGGCGCCCTGTTCGGCGTCGAGCCGGGTACCGCGTCCGGGTGGAACGTCCTGCTGGTCAGCATCGATACGGTGCGGGCGGATCGCCTGGGCTGCTATGGATACGCCGGGGCGGCCACCCCGACGCTTGACGCATTGGCCGCCGGTGGCGTCCGATGCGCCTGGGCGATCGCACCAATGCCGCTGACCTTGCCATCGCATTCTTCGCTATTGACGGGACTGGACCCACATCACCACGGTGCGCGGGCCAACGGCGTGTTTCGATTGGACGACGACGTCAGCACGCTGGCAGAACTGCTCGGGCAACGTGGGTACCGGACCGGTGCGGTCATCTCGGCCTATGTGCTCGATCGGCGGTACGGTTTGGCGCAGGGGTTCGAGGAGTACGGGGACGACCTGACCGAAGGCCACCGCCCGGAGAAGTTCGGGTACCGCGAACGGACGGCCGCGCAAGCGAACCGACCCGCCGTCCAATGGCTTCGCGAGCACCGTCACGAGCAGTTCTTCTTGTGGGTGCACTACTTCGACCCGCACGCGCCCTACGAACCCCCTGAGCCCTACCGCACGCGGTTCGCCGACCGGTCCTACGACGGGGAGATCGCCTATGCCGACGAGCAACTTGGGCGCCTGCTCGCAGCGCTCGACGACGTCGGCGTTCGCGACCGGACGCTTGTGGTGGTGGTCAGCGATCACGGGGAATCGCTCGGCGAACATCGCGAGCTGACGCACGGCATGATGATCTACGACGCCACCCTGCGTGTCCCAGTCATCTTGGAGGCCGGGGGCGTGCTCCCGTCGGGCCTGGTGATTGATCGACAAGTCGGACTGATCGACGTCATGCCCACGGTGCTCGATCTACTGGGGGAGGAGATCCCGCCGAACCTGGACGGGGTGAGTCTGCTGCGATCCGCTTCGGCGGCGCCCCGCGAGCTCTACATCGAGACCCTCGCTACGAAGGTCCAATACGGTTGGTCCCCGCTGTTGGGCGTTCGCAGGGACGACGTCAAGTTTATCTTCGCCCCGACGCCGGAGCTCTACGATCTTCGGGCCGACCCCAAAGAACTGAACAACCTGTTGCCTGCCCGACGGGAACTGGCCGGAAAGCTGCTGGACAGCCTGCGAGCGCTGGTCGGTGGTGACCCGGAGTTGGCGGGCGCGGTTACAGGCAACCTGCCGCTTGACCGGGCTTCGCGGGAGAAACTGGCGCAGTTGGGCTATGTCTTCTCGACGGACGGATCCACCACTACCCAGCGGGCGCTGCCCGATCCGAAAGACATGATCGATGAATGGTTGGCACTGCAGCGGGCCCAGACGCTGGCCGACCGTGGCGAGCACGCCAAGACGATCGCCCGACTCGAGCCCCTCGTGCGCGCCCGGCCGGGCAACTGCGAAGCCCAAAAGACCCTGGCGCTCAGCTACGCTGCCCTGGGGCAACTGGATCCGGCGCTGGCCGCCTTTCGACGGGTCGTCAAGTTGTCCCCGCATAAGGCGGGCGCCCGGGTGGACATCGGCAAGATCCTGCTCGAGATGGGCAAGGTGGCCGAAGCCGAAACGGAGCTCCGGCGCGCCCTGGCCGAGGACCCGACGTCGCCCGGCGCGATGTTCGGCCTGGGTGCCGTTCTGGCCCGGCAGAATCGGCCTGACGAGGCGTTGCGGCAGTTCGAGGCGTGCGTCGAAGTGGGTCGGGGCAGCAATACGGCCGGTGCTCACTTCAACGTGGGGTCCATCCACTACGCCGCCGGTCGCCTCCAAGAGGCCCGCGAGGCCTTCGAGCGGTCGTTGGCGGCAAACCCCGGGTTCGCCCGGGCGGCAAGAGCGCTGGCCGAGATGATGCGGCAGGAAGGCAAACGCCAACAGGCCATCGACCTGCTGACCCGAACCATGGACAAGCGGGTCGATCCCGAAGCGTTGGTGGCCCTGGGGAAGCTGCACGCCGAAGTCGGGCACGCCCGACAGGCGGTCGACGCCCTGAAGCGGAGTATCGAGCTGCGACCCGATCTGAGTGCCGCCCATTACGAATTGGCGATGGTCTTGCAGCAACTTGGCCGGGCGGACGAGTCGCTGTCGCACCTGCAAGCGTGCCTGCGTCTAAACCCGTCCGACGCGGCGTCCCACCTGCAAATCGGGGTCACGCTGGCCGGCCGAGACCGGCTTGCCGAAGCCGAGACGCACTTGCGCCAGGCGGTCAAGCTGGCGCCGAACTGGGCCGGCGGACACTACAACTTGGCCGTGGCGCTGGCCAAGCGGGACAGACTTGACGAGGCGGTCGCTTCCCTTCGTCGGGCGATCGAGATCAACCCGCGGTACGCTACCGCCCATCACGCGCTGGGCGAGCTGCTGTCGAGATTGGGCCGGTCCGCCGAGGCGGAGAAGTCCTACCGCCGAGCGGCCGAACTCGATCCGAAGTTCAGTCCGACCACGACAAGCGCGTCGCAAAGCGCCACGCGCTGAGGTTCTGTCCCGTTGGGCCCCGTCGGTGAGCGGGAAGCGATGACCGAGGTCCCCATACAGATAGCCGATCAACGACCGGCAGGCCGGAAGCGCTGGTTCGTGGTGGCGGCCGTGCTGGTGGTCGTGCTCGTGGCGGTCGCGGCGCTGTGGCGACATTACGCCCAGGCCCAGGGAGACGCGCTGATTGCCGTAACGCCCGGGGCGCTGGCCGGCTGGAACGTGCTGTTGGTCAGCATCGACACGCTGCGGGCGGACCGCGTGGGGTGTTATGGGTACGCGGCCGCCGCACGTGCACGTGAGGGATTGGCGCGCTGCAGCACCGCGCCAGCCACCACCCGATCGCGACCGGCCTCCTCTCGACAGACGCGCTGAAGGCCCGTCACGGGACGATGGCGCCTGTTGCCGGGCGCCGCCGTGTGCGCCGGGGGCGAGGCCGTACGCTGCCCCGCAATGGAACCGCGCCAGTCCGGCGCTTCGGCACCGTGACGACGAGGAAGCGTCCCGGGATCAACTGCTTCCTGACCGGGGCAAACAAACCCCATTTGTCAGCGTAACAACACTGGCGGACATGCCGCCAGGGGCATACGCGTCGGCAACGCGCTCATGGCACATACCGGGCACGCGTTCAGTGGCTCTGGGAACGCGGTTTTGTGTGATGCCTGCGGAAAACGGTTGCCGATATGTTGCTTACGCGATCTAGGAGGTTCCAGATGGCTCGAGAGCGGTGGGTGGTGGCCGGTCTGTTCGGTATCCCGGTGCTGGCGGCGATGGTCATGGTGGCCTGGTCGGGGGGGGAGCGGGCGTCGGCCCAGACGACGGCGTCGTCGGCGCGACTCGGTCCGTTGACGGGGTGGGCGCATCCCTCAGAAACCGTCGATCTGGCCAGCTCGGAGAAAGGCACCATCGAGGCGCTCACCGTCGAGGAAGGCGACAGGGTCAAGAAGGGCCAGGTCGTCTGCCGGCTCGAGTCGAGCGTGGAACAGGCCGCCCTCCGGGTCAGCGAGGCCCAGGCCAAGAGCGACATTGACGTGAAGGTGGCCGAGACCAGGCACGAGCTGGCGGACATTCAGCTCAAGAAGGTGCGGGACCTGGAGGAGAAGCAGGTGGCCGCCCCCATGGAGGTCGACGAGGCGCGGATCAACGAGAAATACGCCCGCAGCCTGATCGACAAGGCCATCCACGACAAGGGCGTGGCCGGATTCCAATTCGCCCGCGACCAGAAGGTGATCGACCGCCGAACGATCAAGTCGCCGTTGGACGGGTACGTGGCCAAGCGGATCAAGAGCGTCGGGGAGCTGGTGGACGGCGTGGACGACACGACGATCTGCCAGATCGTCAAGCTCGACCCACTGCACGTGCTGGTGGCGGCCCCGGCCGACACCTACGAGAAGATCCGCCGCGGCGATCCCGCCAGGCTCGACGCCGAGCAGTTGCCCGGCGGGGTGGCGCGGGCCAAGGTGATTCTCGTCGACCGGCTCGTCGAGGCGGAGAGCCAGACCTACACGATCAAGTTGGAGCTCGCCAACCCCGACCGCACCATCCCCGCGGGCATCAAGGTGATGGTGACCTTCCCGTAACACCGAGGGTCGAAAGGAGACGCATCATGGCGCAAGCGGAGCCCTTCCTTCACACCGCGGCCGAGGAGACCTGGCGGGTCTTCCGCATCATGGCGGAGTTCGTCGAGGGGTTCG
>CAYOGX010000419.1:0-5217 GCA_964403235.1 uncultured Planctomycetales bacterium
TCGTCCCGGCCTACGCGGGGCTGAACCTGGAACTGATCCACGACGGCACGCACGTGCCCCGTGATCGGATGATGGAGCCGCGCCGCGCGCCGATGCGGCTGCGGCGGATCGACGGGCACACCGTCGAGCTGCACCAGCCGCCCACGCCGACCTGGGCGCTGGAGAGTTGCACACGGTTCGCCCTGCTCGAGGACGGCGCGATCGAGATGGCGTTCGAGTGCATCCCCCGCAAAACGGTCTTCAAGCAACCCTACATCGGTCTGTTCTGGGCCAGCTACGTCCACCAGCCCGAATCGAAGGCCATCCACTTCATCGGCCGGCCAAGGAACGCCCCGGCGAGAGTCAAACCCGACTGGATCGACGCGGTCACGCCCAAACACGGCGTCGAATCCACGCACGTGGCCAGCTTCGACCGGCGCGACATCAGGCCCGCGCCCGATTTCCCACAGCACTACATGGTCTTTAGCTACTCGAAGCACGTCTACGCCGAGCCGTACTACTACGGCCTGAGCCACGGGATGGCCTTGGCGTTCGTGTTCCGCAGGCAGGACCTGATCCGGTTCAGCCAGTCGCCGTCCGGCGGCGGCGCGGACAACCCCGCCTGGGACTTCCAATACCTGATCCCGGGTTACCAGGTCGACAGGCCTTACGGCTTTGTCATGCGTGCGCTGTACCTGCCGTTCAAGGACCGCGGCACCCTCGAGAAGCTCTGCCGCCGACACCTGGCAGAGCTCGAGCGACCGCGGCAATAATCAAGAACCCACCCCGGAGGAGACGTGCCGATTGTTCTGGATGATGCGCACGGCCACGGCCAAGCTCGGCCTCGTGCCTCGGGGTCGCTTGACCGTGCCATCCATCCGAGACCGTCTGCGGCGGGCTACCATTCGGTCTCTTCGGGGTTGAGCAGCTCGTTCATCCGGCGCTCGACGAGTCCGCGCTTGTTCTTGACCCGTCGCTCCAGCGCGGCCCTGAGCTCGTCGAGTTCCCTGGCGACCCCCTTGATTTCGTGCCGGCGGATCTCCATCCGCACGTCGAACTGCCGGCTGAGCAGCTCGGCGAGCTGATCCCTGAGCTTGCCCTTCTCGTCCGACGCCTCGGTCCGGCGGATCCGTTCGGCCAGCTCGACCGTACGGTCGGTCAGTTCCTCGTCGTGCTGCATCAGCTTGAAGCGCTCGGGATGGTGCCGGCGGAACTCCTCCCGTTCGCGTCGTTCTTGCTCCTCGTCAGGAGGCGGCGCGCCCACCCGCCCGAGCCGGACCAGTTCCTCCCGGAAGTGCTCGGGGTGTTCGCGGCGCAGTTCCATCAGCCGTTCAAACACCTCCGGCCTATCGTGCCGCAGTCGTTCCAGGATCTCTTCCATCTGCGGCGGAGGCCCTGGCCGGGGCAGGTGATCCGCCAGCGTGATCACCACCACGTTCCCCTCCACGTAGAAGCCAAGCTGGTCCCGTTCATCCGCCACGCTCCGCAACACCATCTTGAGGACCATCCCGAGGGGCACATTGGTCAACGGGTCCAGGTTGACGGGGGTTTCTTGGTCGACATCAACCGCCTCCAAAGCGCGCCACTCGACGTTGATATTTACCTTCTTCAGTTCGCGCAGGAACTGGATCGCCTGTCCGAAGGGGACCTCGTCGAACTCGATTTCGGGCAGGACGGCTTCCAGCTTCTCGAGCACCTCGGGTGACGGTAGCAGCCGCCCGGCTTTTGGGTGGAACGTCCCCGGTCCGGGCAGATGGGGGTGTCGTCCTGGGCGATGCGTTCGTCGCTCCCGCTCCTCCAACTCGCGCTCGAGCCGCTCGATGTTCCTGTCGAGCTCGCGGACCTCGGGATGGCCCTCCTCCAGCCCCTTTTTGTCGATCAGCTGGTCACGTCGACGCGCTAGGTCTTCGATCTTCTCTCGGATCTGGTCCATCTCACGCGCGTGTTCAGGCTCGCGCCCCGGGCGATGCCTTGGTTGCTCCAACTGATCTAGCTCGCGCTCGAGCCGCTCGATGTTCTTGTCGAGCTCGCGGATTTCGGGATGGTCTTCCTCCACCCCCTTCTTGTCGATCAGTTGGTCACGTCGACGCGCCAGTTTTTCGATCGTCTGGCGGATCTGGTACATCTCGCGTTCGCGATCGACCTGGGCGTTTCGCCTCTCCGGCGGTGGCCTCTTCGGTCCTTCAGCGACGGTGATGCCGGTGCCAAGACCGATTACCGCTGCGGTGGCGATGGCTAGCAGACCTTTACGCATGGCGTGCCTCCTTGGTTGGGGCCGGTCGTTGGGTCGATCCGGCCGGTTGGGTCGCGCGGGGCGCGACCAGCAATTCTCCCGATAGTCTGTCGATCTTCCGGCGCAGCCTGAGCACCCTGTCATCCAACGGATCGTCCCAGACCCGCTCCCGGCGCATCCGTGCAATGGTCTGTCGGATTGCCCGACGGTCGGCATCGCTCAGGCCGACCGTGACCGTCGGACCGACGACGGCCGGTTGCGACGCAGCCGGTCGCGGCGCCTCTGCCACCTCCGCCACACGAGCGGTCGGGCCGGACACATGCGCAACAACCACGGCGATAACGGCCGCAGCCGCCACCGACCCGAGCGCCGCAACGATCCCGATCCGTCGCCGCCGGACCTTGCGGGCCATGGCCATTCGCATCGTGGTTTCCGTCGCCGCCAACAACGCGTCGGTCGGCCCGGCCACGTCTTCGGTCGCCAATCGTCCCAGCCGACGCATGGCCGCGACCGCGGCCCGCGCCTGCGGGTCCTGGCGCACCAGTCGCTCCACCTCGTCCACGCGCTCCGGCGGCAGCTCACCAAACGCATACAGCATCAGCTCGTCATCAGGGACGCGTTCGTCGTGTCGATCACTCGATCCGCGCATTCACATGTCTCTCTTCAGTCTTTCTGCCAGCCGTTGCGTGGCCGACCGCATTCGCGTCAACACCGTACCCAGCGGCAGGTCCAACAGCTCGGCGATCTGGCTGAACGTCAACCCCGCGTACGTTCGCAGCGCGACGACCTCGCGAAGCGGCTCGGGCAGCCGGTCAATCGCCTGGCGAAGTCGGTCAGTGTCCTCCTGGCAGGCCAACGCCTCCAGGGCCGACGTCTCCGCCTCTGGCGGATAGTCGGCCGCCTCGTCGACCGCTCCGGCCAGGACGTCCCGCTGCCGGCGGTCCAGCTCGTCGAGCCACTGCCGACGCGCGATCGACAGGACGTACTGCCGAATGGCCCTGGGCGACTTGATTCGACCGGCGGACTGCACCACGCGGAGCCACGTCCGGCCGAAAAGCTCGTCGGCCAGGTCGTCCCGGCCCGTCATCCGCCTCAGGTAGCCCCAGACCCCCGGGCCAAGCCGCTCTAACAGGAACGGATACGCTGACGGGTCGCCCGCCCGCAGCCGCCGCCAGGTCTGGTCCCATGCATCCATTGCCCCGGATCATCCCAGATAGACGCCCGCCCGTCCGCCGCTATTTTTACCGCCAGACGATTTCTGACCCCGCGACTGACGCATTAGCTCGTCCACACTCAATTCAACGACGCAGTCGACCGGGTTCGCATCAAGCGCGCCGGCCTCGTCAAGGCCGCGCTCGTCTGACGCACCGGGCCGTGGCGTTAGTCCCAAGACACATGAGCACCGGCGAAATGCCCGATCCGCTTTGCCGGCCAAAGGCAATGGCGCGCAATAACTACCAGCATGGGAAAGCCGTTTTTGACTTGACAGCTTTTCGCATCGCATTTATAAATAGTGTTCATGCTTCTTAGCGGCCCCGGGCGTCGTTCCGGCTTGGCCGCCCTGGTGGGAGCGGAGGGACAGCGTCCACTCAACTCGAATACGGTGCGCCGGGGTAAAGCAAACGGGGCAGGCCCTTTCGGCTAGACACGCGCCCCACTTTCACGAGTCTGCACAATGCGCCGGCGCACGGATGCCGTGTGACCAAGAGATGATTCCCGCTTGACCAAGCGAGGGTCTGCTCGGGGCCGCGCAGACGGCCAAGTTGAACCGGAAACGTCAAATCTAAGCCGGAGGACAGAACGATGAGCAAGGTGCATGGCGTTGTAAATCCACAGGCAGTTTCAACTGGATGGGTTCTTGCCACGGGACTCTGGGCGGGGCCTGGGTTGGCGGTGATCGCGGTCCTGGGCGTTCTGGGTCTCGCTGCGCCGAGTGTCGCACGGGCAACGACCTACAACGTGCCCAACGACTATGGAACCATCCAGGCGGCTATCAACGCCTGCAGCGAAGGCGACGAGGTCGTGATCGAGCCGAACACGTACACCGGTGCAGGCAATCGCGACCTGGACTTCGGCGGCACGAACATCACGGTCCGCAGCACCGATCCGTGCGACCCGACTGTGGTTGCTGCAACCATCATCGACTGCCAGGGGACTGCGCTGGACCTCCATCGCGGGTTCTACTTCCACAGCGGCGAGGACGCCAATTCGGTCGTGGCCGGCCTGACCATCACTGACGGGTACCGCTTGGGGGCTGGCGGCGGGATTTACTGCTCCTCAAGCAGCCCGACGATCAGGAACTGCACGCTCAGCGGAAACACGGTGTACGCTTCCGGTCTCGCTTCCGCGTTGGGGGGCGGGATCTACTGCGCCTCTGGCAGCCCGACCATCACGAACTGCACGATTGCCGGGAACACGGCCTCTGCTTCGGGAAGTTACCCCGCCGGCGGGGGCGGGATCTTTTGTCAGGGGGGGAGCCCGACGATCAGGAACTGCACGTTCAGTGGCAACACGGCTGAGCATCCCACCGTTCAGGCCGCCGGTGGTGCGATCTTCTGTGCCATGTCTACCTCGACGGTCACCAACTGCACGTTCAGCGGGAACGCGGGCGATGACTACGGGGGTGGGCTGCTGATTGACGGCGGGACCATGACCGTCGCCAATTGCATCCTGTGGGCCAACACCGCCAGCAGCGGTCACGAGATCGCGCTAGGCCAAGAGATGTCCCCAACGCCAGCAACGGTCACCGTCAAGTACTGTGACGTTCAGGGCGGACAGGGCCAGGTCTACGTCGAGGCGGGCTCGACGCTGAATTGGAGCACCGGCAACATCAACGCGGATCCGGTGTTCGTCGACCCGAACGGCCCGGACGGCGACCCGGACACGTGGGCGGACAACGACTGCCACCTCTCGTCCAACTCGCCGTGTGTCGATGCGGGCGATCCGAACGGGGACTACACCGGCCAGACCGACATCGACGGGGAGCCGCGCGTGATGGGCCCACA
>CAYOGX010000420.1:0-5213 GCA_964403235.1 uncultured Planctomycetales bacterium
CTGCGGCCGGACGCGCCGTTTCTCAGGAAGCTGCTCGACGAGGTGGTGCGGCTCGAGATCCCGCTGACACTGCTGTGGAACTGGATGAGCCCGGGGCGCGAGCGCAACATCAGTCCGCAGCAGACACCGCGCGTCATCGCGCACATGGAACAGGCAAACCGACGGATGGCCCTGCGGACGGACAGGTCGGCCTTGTGGCATCGCACGGGCAAGAACGTGTTGTGGGGGTTCCGCAACATGTACGCGCCGAAGGTCGTCCGCGTGCCGGACAAGGCGTACCCGCTGCGGATGTGGTTCTTCGGTTGGGCCGTGGCCGACGGCAACCCCGGGTATCCCGGCTGCGACGCGATCTTCCACGCCCGCGGCAAGGACCTGGAGCGGTGGGAGGTCTACTGCGGCGACGGCGCATGGGACGCCACGATGACGCCTGCGAAATGGAAGCCCGTCGTGACCGCCCGCGACAAGCACTACGACCAGTGGCACAACGGCGATCCGAGCGTGGTCTACCGCGACGGTGCGTTCTACATGGCCTATTCGTCGACGGGCTTCAACGCGGACGGGATCGGCGAGCACCGACCCGGCGACAAGGACGGCGATATCCTGTGCGTCATGGGCGCGACGTCGCAGGACGGCATCGAATGGCGGCGGTCGCCAGAGCCGCTGCTGATCAACAAGGACGAGATCGGCGCGCCGCACGGCAAGAACAGCGAGTTCCTGCACGGCATGTATCATCGACCGTCGCTGCTATGGGACAACGGCCGGTGGCGGTTGTGGTTCGATTACTGGGCGGGGCCGGAGGGCGGCGGCATCGCGATGGGCCATGCCGAGTGCCGCGGCGATTTCCTCGACCCCGGCGCGTGGACGATCGTTCGGGCGGGCGACAGGCCGCTGCTGCCGAGCTGGCCCAATCCCGAGGTCGTCAAGGTGGCCGGCAAGTACTATTCGTTCGCCGATCCGCCGATCCTACCGGAGCCGCATCCGTGGAAGGCCCGTCAGATCGCCGAGGCCGTCAGCGACGACGGCATCCACTGGACCGTGCTGGGCCACGTCAAGCCGGACGCGGACACGCCCGCGCTGCACGTGCCCACACCGTTCGTGGACGCATCGACCGACCCGCCGCGGATCGTGTTGTTTTACGCGTGTCAGATCGGCGGCGAGCCCTATGACTATCGATACAACCGCATCCGCTACATGGCGCGCGCGATCAGGCCGACACGAGGAGGCTAACCATTAGCGAACGCCGACCGAACTTCTTGTTCATCTGCACCGACCAGATGCGGGCCGACCACATGGGGTGTGCGGGCAATCCCGTGATCCAAACGCCGCGACTCGATGTGCTGGCGGCCGAGGGCGTGAACCTGCCGCGGGCGTACGTCAACTGCCCGCTGTGCATGCCGAGTCGGTCAACGTGGTTCACGGGCCTGACGCCGCGGGGCCATCGCGTCCGGTCGAACGGCATCCCGTTGGACCCGACGTTCCCGACCGTGCCGGCCGCGCTGGCCGAGGCCGGGTACCGAACCGCGTCGATCGGCAAGATCCACCTGACGACTTTCGGTCGACACCCGGACGTCCCGCTCGAGGACATGCCGCCCACGCGATTTCCTGAGCTGATGGAGCACTGGACGGTCGGCCGCCTGCGGCAGACGCCCACGCCCTACTACGGCCTGGAACACGTGGAAATCACGCTGGGGCACGGTGCGGGCGTCCACGGGGACTATGCGCTTTGGCTGCAATGCGAGCATCCCGACGCATGGCGCAGGTTGCGATCTGAATCGGTCCGCCCGTCGCCGCTGGGCGCGGAGGGTTGTGGGACGTACGTATTGGAGGACCGTCTTCACCACACGGCCTACGTGGCCGACCGAACGATCGCGTACCTGCGGGAACAGGACGGGGACGGACCGTTCTACCTGATGTGTTCGTTCCCCGATCCGCACCATCCCTACTACGTGCCCGAGCCGTGGGACCGGATGGTCTCGCCGGACGACGTCGTGCCGCCGGTTGGTCGTGAGGACGAGTTGGACGAGCTGGCGCCGTTCTTCCGCGAGATCTACGAGCGGCCGATCCTGTTGAGCGGCCGACGGGAACCGACCAGGATGTCCGACGCGCATCGGCGCGAGATCCTGGCCCACACGTACGGCATGGTCTCGCAGATCGACCACCACGTCGGGCGCGTGCTTGATGCGCTCGACGAACTCGGCCTGGCCGAGGACACCGTGGTCGTGTTTACGTCGGACCATGGCGACCTGATGGGCGATCACGGGTTGCTGAACAAGGGCCCGTTCCATTTCGAGGGCCTGGTTCGCGTGCCGCTGATCTGGCGGTGGCCGGGGCGGTTCGGTCCGACGACCACGCCGGCGTTGGCGAGTCTGCTGGACCTGCCGCCGACGATCCTGGATCTGGCCGACGTGCCGATCCCCGAAGGCCCCACGTCCAGCGAAGCGCCCGCTCAACCGCCGGCGTGGCCCGGTCGATCGCTCGTGCCGCTGTTGACGGGTCAAGCGGATGCCGTCCAGGAGTCGGTCGTCATCGAGAACGATGAGGATTACCTGGGCCTGCGCCTGCGGACGCTGGTCACGCCGACGCACAAGATCACGACCTACACCGGCCATCGCGGACCGGAGCCGTACGGCGAGCTGTTCGATCTGGCCAACGACCCGGACGAACTGCACAATTTGTGGGACCGTCCCGAGCATGCGTCGCTGAAACGAGCGCTGATCGAGCAGCTCCACTACCGTCTGGCCGAAACCGACATCGCCCTGCCACGGCGTATCAGCCACGCCTGATGGGGTCCGTGGGAGGCGACGGTCGGGTGAGCGGCGTGGTCGCCCGCGGCCATTGAGGAACGGTGATCCATGACCGAAGCGCTGGCCCTTCTTGTGTGCATTGCCTGGCCGATGGCCGGGACGAACGAGCCCCTGCGAACGCGGGCATCGCTGAACGGCGAGTGGCAGACGGCCGAGGCGACGCGCCTGGACACACCGCCGCGCGGCCGAACGTGGTCGCCGGCCACGGTGCCGGGCGTGTTCGGGAGTATCACCGGGCAGAAGCGCTGGCTGCGACGGCAAATCGAGGTCCCGTCAGCCTGGCAGGGACGACGCGTCTGGGTTCGGTACGACGGGGTGCGGTGGCACAGCCGGCATTTCGTCAACGGGAAACCCGTCGGCCGGCACTTCGAGGGATTCAGCCCGTTCGCCCTCGACGTCACCGATGCGATCCGGTTCGGCCGGTCCAACGAACTGCTCGTCGGGGTGTGCGATTGGCAGGGCGTTTTCGACGAGCCGGTCCGGATCGACCCCAAGCTGGGTTGGCACCGGGTCCGCGGCGCCCCGAAGGATCGGATCCTGTCCCCCATCGGCGGGCGCTACGGCGACTACGGCATCTGGGCGGACGTCGAGCTACTTGTCGTGGCGCCCGTGCACGTCCGTGACGCAACGATCCGCACGTCGGTCCGCCGACGCGAGCTGACCGTCATTACGGTGCTGGCGAACGATAGCGGCGGGGACGTCGGCGTCAGGCTGGCGGGTCGCGTGGTCGAGTCGGACGGCGTGAAGCTGCCCGACGAATCGGTCACGATCAAGGCCGGTCAGACCACATCGGTCACGTCGACGGTTTCCTGGCCGGCGCCGAAGCTGTGGTCCTACGAGACGCCCCATCTGTATCACCTGCAACTGGAACTGAGCCGCGACGGGCGGGTCGTCGACCGGCTCGAGCAGCGGTTCGGGTTTCGCGAGTTCTGGTGCGACGGGCCGTGGTTCTACCTGAACGGGGTCCGGCTGATCTGCCGGGCGAGCTCGATGTGGCCGCTCGGCGCGAAGACGGTGTCTGACGCGGCCGAGCGGCTGCGACGGCTCAAGGCCGTCAACGTCATGTGTTTCCGCACGCACACCCAGCCGTGGCGGCAGTTGTGGTACGACGCCGCCGACGAGGTGGGCATGCTGATGATCCCCGAGGGCCCGGTCTGGAACGACGACGGCACGTACCGCGTCAACGACGAGCGATTTTGGCAGCACTACGCCGCCGAGTTGCGGGGCATGGTCCAGCGGATGAAGAACAACCCGTCGGTCGTCGCGTGGAGTCTCGAGAACGAGCTGTGGGGCCCGAGGATGAACGACCAGACGTCCGGCGCCAAGGCCAGCCTCGTCGAGCTGGGTCGCAAGCTGCGACGGTGGGACCCTACCCGGCCGTTCATGTACGAGTCCGACGGCGATCCCGACGGCGTGGCCGACATCGTCGGCATCCACTACCCCCACCAGATGCCCGCGGCGTATCTGTACCCCAACACGTGCTACTGGATGGACCGGCCGATCAAGCCGATTCACTGGTTCACCGACGGCGCGCCGACGTGGCAGTGGTCGCGACGCAAGCCGCTGTATCTCGGCGAGTATCTGTGGTGTCCGTCGCCCACGCCGGCGGCGTATTCGGTGATGTATGGCGACCGGGCCTACGACGACTACGCGTACTATCGAACCAGGGCGATCGCTCGGGCGTGGTCGATGCAGACGCGGGCCTACCGCGCCTACCGCGTGTCGGGCCTGTGCCCCTGGACGTGCGCGGGCGGCAGCCTGGACGTCACCAAGGACCCGATGGCGGCGGCGCAGGCCGAGTCGATGCGACCCCTGGCCGCGTTCGTCAAGGAATACAACACCCGGTTCTACGGCGGCCGAAGCGTCCGTCGCACGCTGCACATCATGAACGACACGCTGCACGCCGGGCGCGTCACCGTGACATGGCGGTTCGACGTCGGCGGCAAGACGCACGGACAGGACCGGATCACCGTCGACATGAACCCCGCCGACCTGCGGGTGCGAACGATCGAGCTTCCCACGCCAAGCGTCAGCCGACGGACCGACGCGCGCCTGACCATCCGGGTGCGCCTGGCGGGCGTACCCGATTTCGACGAGACGATCGCGTGTAACGTGTTCCCGCCCGCAGCGCTCGACGTGGTCGAGCGGCACAAGTTGGGCCTGCTGGGCGCCGACAAGCAGACACTTGACCGGCTCGGTGCGCTCGGCCTCGATGCCGTGCCGGTCAAGGACGCCGGGGCGATCCCGAGCGAGATCGGTATCCTGATCGTCGCACCCGATGCGCTGGCCAAGACGACCGAGCCGACCACCCGCCCTGTGCTGCGGATCGGTCCACCGGATGCGGCCGAACGGGGAATCGAGCGCTTCCTGGCGCGGGGCGTTCTTATGCTGATCCTGACCCAGCCACCG
>CAYOGX010000421.1:0-5207 GCA_964403235.1 uncultured Planctomycetales bacterium
CGTCCGCTTCACGCCACAGGTGAGGCCGGCCAGGTCGTCGACAAACGTCGGCCCGCCCGAGTCCCCCGCGGCGGGCATGACTTCCTTGTCGGCGCCAAGCGTGCCGGGGCCGTACGGGCCGGGCGCATTCGGGCCGTCGAAATCCGTCACGAGAAAATATCCACTCCCGTCCGTGCCGATCGCGTCGATCCGGTTGTAGCCGAAGCGCTTGGTCCCCCTCGGGTAGTTGGCGTCGTCCGGGCCCGTCAGGCCCGTTCCGCTCACCCCGTATCCCACCAGCACCGCCTCCTCGTTCACCTCGGAGCTCTGCCGGTAGAGACCATAGCCGGGCAGCCCCGCGCTGCGATCCAACCTGGCTACGGCAATATCGATGGTCGGATGGAGCGACCTGGCTGCGATCTGGTAGACGTGCGTCCCGTCGGCCAGGTGTAGTTCGAACTCGTGGTCGGACAGCCCGCCCGGGCCGATGGCGTGCCGGGCCGTCAGGATGTGCCACGGATCGATCAGGACCGCCGTGGAACCCGGGCTGCCCTGCCAGAGCAGCAGGCCCACCCTGTCGTAATCGGCCGGCGCGAGGACTACGTGGTCGTTGGGCTCATCGCTGACGACGATGGCCCGAGCGGGCGACCCGGTCGCGAAAGACAATGCGGCGGCAAGCGCCACAGTCAGACCCATCGGCCGCCAGGTTCGCTTCATGTGCTCTCGCGCCATCATCTCGACGTGCCCCAGGACGAGGGACCCGGGCCTCATTGCAGACTCCGGCTGCACCGGTCCAGCCCCCGGCGACGGGCGTTCACGGAACTCTTGACGACGGATAACCCAGGCAGATGCTTGCCGGCCGGATGATCCTCGATGGCTCGCCCTCCACCATCAATCCCCTTCGGTCCGCGGCGATAGCTACGACACGGCCCCCCCACCGTCGGTCGGAACGCCCTCCGCCGCCGGCAGGCACGGCCAGCTTGAACGCCGCCATCGGCATCGTCTTATGACAACGCCATTGCTGGCACCTCCATGCTAGCTGATCCGCTCCGTCGTTGCCAGGGGTGACCTTCGGGAAACGCCAACGCCGGCAAAGGGTAACGACCGCCCCCAGCCACTGGAGGTCCGGCCGCTGTCTCTCCCCGTTGCGGATGTCCGACGGCTTACCCGGCAGGACACGGACCGCCGCCGGACCAGGCCTTCGCCCTGC
This sequence comes from uncultured Planctomycetales bacterium, assembly GCA_964403235.1. Lineage (GTDB taxonomy): Bacteria > Planctomycetota > Phycisphaerae > UBA1845 > JAFGLZ01 > JAFGLZ01. The sequence goes on from CAYOGX010000421.1 coordinate 1,190, forward strand.
GGGACATCACGCCGGTTCGTGTGCGGTACTGAGGGGGGCTCAATCGGTCAGCGGATGGATCAGGAGCCCGGTGGCCAATTTTGGATAGAAATAGGTGCTTTTTTGCGGCATCAGCTCGCCGGCGCGGCAGACCTCCCCCAGATCGCTCAAGGACGTCGGGGCCATCTCGATCTGGATGGCTGCCTTCTCCCGGGCCTTGCGTCGGCCCTCGCGCACGTCCTTGATGTAGCGGATCTCCGGTTCCCGCCCGTCGAGCACGGCGGACCGGAGCACTTCGTCGATCAGGTAGCGGTGCAGGACGGCGACGTCCAGACGCCGCCAGGCCTCGCTCCGTTCCGGCGCCAACGTCGCCAGGACCCGCGATCCCTCGACGGTCAGACGCCACGCGCGGTCGCCGGCGCCGTCGTAGACGCGAAACGTGCCGGGCGCGACGGGCTCGACGGCATCCGCGGCCACCGGCTGGACCTCGACGCCGTCGGCCGCCTGCAACGATGCGATCGCGCGATCCACGTCGAGGCCCATCAACAACCGATGCGTCGGCAGGATCAGCAGCCCGTCGTCTTCCATCGCGCACAACACCATCAGCACGAAGTTGGCCGGGTGGTCGTCCGGCAACGTCCCGGCCTGGCCGGCCAACTCATCGCGGTACATCAGTGACGTGCCGTAGCGATGGTGGCCGTCGGCGATGAAGACGGCCCGGTTCGCCATCGCGTGGACCGCGCGTTCGATCGTCCCCGCCGCATCGACGACCCAGAGCCTGTTTTCGACGTCATCGAGTCGTCCGAGGCACGTCGGTTCGCGGTCGTCGACGTCCAATACGGCGGCCACCTTGTTGCGAGCGTCGGGATACAGCCCGAAGATGGGGGACAGGTTGCACTGCGTCGCGCGGGTCAGCATCAGTCGATCTTCCTTAGGCCCGCCGAACGTCTGCTCATGGGGGAAGACCGTGCCGGTCCCGAACGGCTCGAGCCGGAGCCGCGCGAAGAACATCCGCCGCGTGATCGAGCGACCGTCGTGCGCGAAGCGCTGGTGGTAGACGTAGAGGGCGGGCTTCTGGTCGCGAATCAGCGTGCCGTCGGCCAACCAGGCTTGCAGCAACTCAGCCGAGCGTGCATAGGCCTCCGGTGGTCCGGCGTACCCGGGCGGCATGTGCGGGAGGTCAGCAGACACGATGTTGCGGTCGTCACGCGCGACCAGTGCGTCGCGGTCGGCCTGGCCGAGCACGTCGTAGGGCGGCGCGATCACCGGCGACAGATCGCCACCGGCGTGCCGCGACGGGTCGTAACGGATGCCACGGAACGGAGCGATTCGGGCCATCTTGTGCGGCGTCTCCCAATCCGCGGGATGGTCTCACAACCGACGGGGGGCTATGATCGCCCGCATGTCCGCGCCAGGCGAGGGTCCCGAGGCTGCACGTGCCGAGTTCACCGATGCCCTGTCGGCAGCCTGCCGGGGTCTGGACCTGTCCGTCAGCGAGGACCAGGCCGAGACCATGTGGCGGCACTACAGCCTGATGGTGGCCGCCAATCGGCACACCAATCTGACCCGCATTACCGCACCGGCCCAAGCCGCTGTCAAGCACTACGCCGACTCACTCGCGCTACTGTCCTGGGCTCGAGCGTGCGATGCCATCTCCTCGGGCGCGCGGGTGCTCGACGTCGGCACCGGCGCGGGGTTTCCGGCCGTACCCCTGGCCGTCTGCCAGCCGGAATGGCGGTTCCTCGCCGTCGACAGCACCCGCAAGAAGGCGACCTTCGTCGGCGATGCGGCGGCCGCACTCGCTCTGGATCACCTGTCCGTTCGGCACGCCCGTGCCCGCGAGCTCGCCGGCCACGTCGAGCCGTTCGAGCTGGTGACCTGCCGTGCCGCAGGCGACCTGCTGACTTACTTCCGCGAGACACGACGCCTGATCGCCCCCGGCGGATGGGTGGTGTGCTACACCACGCCGAACGCATTCACTGGCTTGACACCGGCCAAACGACGACAGGCCGAGCGGATGGGGTTCGATCCGCCACATCGCCACGACTACCCACTCGTGTCGGCCGACCAGCGAATCGATCGCGTATTGGCCGCCTGGCAGCGGCGCTAGCCTGCCGCCCTGCGCCGTTTGATCAGGGCGTCGGTCAGCACCGCGCCCACCAGGACCACGCCCGTGACCGCGTCGGTCAAGAGCGAGCTGACGCCCAGGAACAGCAGGGCCTTGTAGAGCACCTTGAGGATGGCCGCGCCCACCACAATGCCGATGATCGACCCCTGTCCGCCCGATAGCGCGCAGCCGCCGAGGACGGCCGCGGTGATGCCGTACAGCTCATACAGCGTGCCCGCCGACGACGGCGCCACCGCGCTGACGTTGCTCGCGTCGACCAAGCCCGCGATCCCCGTCAGCAGGCCGCAGAACGCATACGTGAAGATCCGCAACGCGTTGACGCGGACGCCGCTGAATCGGGCGGCCTCGAGGTTGTACCCAATCGCGTATAGATACCGGCCGTGCACCGTACCGCGCATGATGAACAGCGCGACCAGCACGACCACGGCCACCAGGATCACCGAGACCGGCACCGGCCCGATCCGCCCGTTGCCCAGCCAGGCGAAGAACGGCTGTTCGCTGGCCTGGAAACCCGTCGTGCTGTCGTCCGTCAGCCACCGGGCCAGGCTCCGCCAGACCAACAGGCTGCACAACGTCACGATGAACGGTTGCAGATTCAGGTAACAGACCAGCACCCCGTGCAGCACGCCGACGCCCACGGCGAACGCAATCACCAACGCCATAATCACGCCGACCGGCAGGCCCGTCGCGTTCATCAGGTAGACGGCCACCGTCCCCACGAAGCACAGCACCGACCCGACCGACAGATCGATCCCGCCCGCGATGATGACCATGCCCTGCCCGATCGCGAACATGGACAGGATCGCCACCTCGCGCCCGGTCGTCTGCATCTGGTACAGGCTGAGGAAGTTCGGTTCCTTGATCGCCGTAAAGCCGATCATCACCGCCAGCACGCCCACCATGCAGGACACCTGGATGGCGACGTCACTGATGCCGGCCCCAAGCCGCGCCGGCAACTCGCCCGCCTGCGAGGCCGCGCCCGATGATGATCGATCGTCACCCATGTCCCACCCACTCACCGCCGACGGCCAGCATCATAATGCTTTCCTCGCTGATCCGCTCGCCCACGAGCTCGCCGGCGATCCGACCCTCGTGCATGACGACCACACGGTCAGACATGGCCAGCAGCTCTTCCATCTCGGAGCTGATCATCCAGATGGCCACACCGCGTTCGGCCAGTTGGGACATAAGCGTGTAGATCTCGCTTTTGCAGGCGACGTCGACGCCGCGGGTGGGCTCGTCGAGGATCAGGACGCGCGGTCGCAGGGCCAACCACCGGGCCAGCACCACCTTTTGCTGATTACCGCCGCTCAACGTCTGGGCCTTCTGGGCCAGCGAGGTGGCCCGGATGCTCAGCTCGCGCTGGCCATGGCGGGCAACCTCGAGCTCGCGGCGACGGTCCAGCAGCCCGAATCGACCGTAATCGCACAGGCCCGCCAGCGAGATGTTCGGCGTGACGGCCATCTCCAGGATCAGGCCCTGCTGCTTGCGATCCTCGGGGACCAGCCCCAGCCCGTATCGAATGGCCGACCGCGGGCTGCGGATCCGCACCTCCCGGCCGGCCAGCTCGATCGTGCCCGACCGGATCGGATCGATTCCGAACACGGCCCGGGCCAATTCTGACCGCCCCGCGCCGACCAGCCCTGCGAACCCGACGATCTCGCCCGCGCGCAGTTCGAACGACAGGCCCGGCCCCGTCGCCTCGTCCATTCCCTCCTTGCCCGAAGCCCCGGTGTCCGTGCCGGACTCGCCGGCGCCGCCCGTCTTGCTCGGCGCGTTTGCCAGCACGACGTTCCGAACCCGAAGGACGACGTTGCCGGCCGACGGGCGCTGCTCGTGCTGGTAATAGCGGTTGATGTCCCGGCCGACCATCAAGTGCACCATGCGGTCGTGCTCGATCTCGCCACCGGA
>CAYOGX010000422.1:0-5206 GCA_964403235.1 uncultured Planctomycetales bacterium
GCTCGATCAAGTCATAGTCGACGGCCACCAGGTCGGGCCAGATCTGGCCGATGTAGCGGACACGCCCGTCGATGCGAACGCCGACCGCGTCCGTGAAGGCCGCGTCGACGCTGACGATCGTCGGCACCTGCACCAGCCGGCAGCTCCGCTTCATCGCGACGAACTTGGCCGTGTCCACCGACGACCCGCCGCCAATCCCGTAGACGACCCGGCAGTCGGGCAGGTCCTGCTCGAGCCCTTCGAGCGTCGCCATGGCCATGTCCGCGACCATGTGCAGCCGCATCGGCTCGAAGTCGACCTGCCGTTGGACGAGCTCCCAGGGCTCGGGCATGGTACACACCATGCCGTCGCCCTCGCGGTCGATCAGGTCGGCCAGGACCCGCCGACCCCGAACGATCTCGGGTTTCTCGTAGCCCTGCATGATGCCGCAAGGTAGCCGCCCGGCCCGGCGGGCGTCAACCCGAGTCGGGCAGCCCGGCGGGGTGGCACTCCCAAGGGGGGACAGCCCCGTTGGGGTGGCACGGTCAAGCCGGCCAAGGGACTCGGCACAGCTTGGCCGTGGCAAGGCACGCGATCTTGGCCGTACCACCCGTCCAGTCGAGCATCCGTCCACAACGCGTCGTATTGCATTGTGTGGCGATCGGAATTACGGTGCCCGCGCTTCGGGATTGGCTGACCACCACGGCGACAGACAGGCAAGGAAAACGGACATGAAGCGCGCTATTGTTGGTTGGGTTGTCGCGACGTGTGGGCCCGCGTCTATGGCGCTTGCCGAGGAGGCTGGCATGCTCAGGATCTGGTCCGTCGACCCGCTGGTCAAGGTCTTTCGCGACGCCGCGCCGTCGGATCACGGCGAGCTGATCGCCGAGGTCGCGCGCGGCGAGCATGCGAGCCTTCAAGTCGTCGTCCGGTCGAACGCTGCGATCGCCGGGTTGCGCGCGGCCATCGTTCCGCTGTCGCTTGACGGCGGGCGGTCCGCGCTCGAGCCCCGTCCTCCTCGGTTCGTCGGCTACGTGCCGGTGGACCGCCCGATCCAGACCCCGCCCAGGGACCAGCTCCGCAAGCCGCCGGCGGACTTCCCCGATCCGCTCCTCGAGACCAAGACCCTCGACGTCAAGGCGGGTCAGGCCCAGCCGATCTGGATCACCGTGCCGATCCCGCCGAACGCCGCGCCCGGCACGTACCGCGGTCAGTTGACGGTTACGGCCAAGATCGACGGCAAGGAGGTATCGGCGAAGCACGGGGTGGCGGTTCGCGTCTACAAGGCGACGATCCAGCGCTCGCGGTTGTGGGTGACCAACTGGTTCGCCATGCACTGGCGGCACATGGCGATCAAGCCGAAGCCGGAGTCGCAGCAGTACTACGCCTTGCTCCGCCGCTACGCGCAGAACATGGCCGACCATCGTCAGAACGTGGCGCTGATCTCGCCGCTGTCGCTGGCGACGTTCAAGGCGGGTAAGGACGGGCAGCTGGATATCGATTTCTCGCGCTTCGACCGCTGGGTCACGATCTTCAAGGAAGCGGGTGTGATCGGTCGGATTGAGGGCGGCCACATCGGCGGACGCAAGGCGGGCTGGGATTCTCAGTTCCTCGTGGGGACCCGGCGGGTTACCGACGGCAAGGTTGAGAGTCCCAGGGTGGACCCGGCCAGCCCCGAGGCCGATCGGTTCTACGCGCGGTTCTTCCCCGCGCTGGTCAAGCACCTCCGCGCCAAGGGTTGGCTCGACTGCTACATGCAGCACCTGGCCGACGAGCCGATCCGGACCAACATCGCCAGCTACCGCGCGATGGCGAAGCTCGCCCGCAAGTACGCCCCCGACCTCCGCATCATCGAGGCCTGCCACACGAAGGACCTGGTCGGCGCGATCGACGTCTGGGTGCCGCAGCTCAACTTCCTCTACCAGGACTACAAGCACTACCTCGAGCGCCAGCGCGCGGGCGATGAGGTCTGGTTCTACACGTGCGTGTTCCCCCAGGGCGAATACGCCAACCGCTTCATCGAGCAGCCGCTGATCAAGACCCGCCTGCTGCACTGGATCAACCACCGCTACGGCGTGACCGGCTACCTGCACTGGGGCTACAACCACTGGACGGACCAGAGCCCGTTCACGCACACGACCCGCCCGCACGGTGGCCCGAACTACCTGCCGGCCGGCGATCCGTGGATCGTCTACCCGGGTCAGGACGGCCCGCTCGATTCGATCCGGCACGAGGCGATGCGCGACGGCATCGCCGACCACGAGCTGTTGAGTCTGCTGGGCGAGCGCGCCGCGGCGGCGGCCAAGCAGCTCGTCTCGAAACACGTGCTCGATTTCCACCGCTACAACACCGACGTGGCCGCGTTCCGGGCCACCCGCCGAGAACTGCTCGAACGACTGAGCCGGCCGTGACACGTGCACCCCCATTGGGGGTAGGACGGACGGCACGGTCTAGGACGGGTGGCACGGTCAAGCAAGCCGAGGTACTCGGCGCAGCTTGGCCGTGACGATGCGCGCGATTCCGGCAACACGGCCAAGGCTCGACGCTCAAGGGTCGGGCGTTGACCGTGCCACCCAGGCGCGCGTGATAGGCACGCTTTTAGGCCATGACGGCCAGGCGCTCGCGGGTGATCTCGTTGACCAGCGGCTCGCCCCGGACGAACCGCAGGATCTCGTCGACGGCGTACTGCCCCTGTCGGAATCGGCCGTTGGTCGCGTGGCCGGCGATGTGGTTCGTGACGATCACGTTCGGCAGCGAGAAGAACGGATGGTCCTCGGGCGGCGGCTCGGGGTCGGTCACGTCGATCAGGGCGAACAGTCGATCCTTCTTCAGCTCGGCCACCAGCGCATCCTCGTCCACGTTCTGCCCGCGTGACGTGTTGATGAAGATGGCGTTGTCCTTCATCATCGCGAACTGTCGGGTACCCATCATGTGTTTCGTGGCCGGCAGCGCCGGGGCACACAGGCTGACCATCCGGCTGCGGCGGAGCAGGTCGTCGAGCTCGACCTTCTCTGCCCCGAGCTCAACGGTGTCATCGGGCGTGATGGTCGGATCATACAGCAGCGTGTTCACATCGAAGTGCCGTAGCAGCTTGCACAGTTCCCGTCCGACCAGGCTGGCCGATATCACGCCCACGTCAATGTCGAACATCTCGACGATCCGCTGGCCGCGCTCGACGGCGATCGCGTCGCTCCGCCGGGACCAGTGTCCGGCCCGGGTCAGGGCCGGAATCGCCCAGCCGCGCTTGCCCGCCACGATCAGGAACCCGAGGATCATCTGCGCGACCCCGATGGCCAGCGCATGGTTACAGCTCGACAGCCGCACGCCGCGATCGAACAGCTCGTCGTCGACGAGGTGACGGACCGAGCCGGCGCTGTGCTGGACGAACGCAAGGCGCTGGGCGGCCGCCAGCAGATCGCCTTTGACCGGCGGCGAGCCCCAACACGTCAGGATAATGTCAGCCCGGGCCAGCATATCGTCCGACAGGACGTCGTCCGACAGGATGTCGGCGGCGTCGGCCATCGGACCCCCGACCGGCTCGACCTCGGCCTCGAGCCGTTCGATGTCCTTCGCCCGGAAACATGCGGTCAACATCTCCTGGGTCAACAGATAGCAGAGGGTCGGCTTGTCAGGCATGGTGTGATCTCCAGGCAAACCACGACAACGTCTCAGCGGTGGTCGCACCGAGCGGCAATCCCCAAACAGCCCAGAAAGGGACGAGATCGGGATTATAGGCCCGCCGCCGCAACGCTCCAATACGCGGCGCGTGCAACCACGTCGTTTCCGTGTAGCGGTTTGACACGCCTGATCGCGGACGGTAGTAGTGCGGTCCGGGACAGGCGGAGGGATCGTGATGCCCGACGGCGGATCGGTAGACATCCACAGGGCGTTGAGGCAGGATCTGCAGACCGACGCGCTGCTGGGCGCGAAGGACGTGCCGGTCTCGCCGGCGCGCGTGGCTGAACGCCGGACGGAACGCGTCGACACGGTCGGACCTTCGGAGGCGTCCGCGATGGACAACGACGAGAAGACCGAGCAGCTTCGCCGTCTGTACGAAGACCACGTCCGCGACTGCACGAAGTGCCACCTGTCGCAGGCGCGGACGCAAACGGTCTTCGGGCAGGGCAACGCGGACGCGCGGATCGTGTTCGTGGGCGAGGCGCCGGGGTTCGAAGAGGACCGCCAGGGATTGGCCTTCGTCGGCCGGGCGGGCCAGCTGCTGACCGCCATGATCGAGCGGGGCATGGGCATCAAGCGCGAGGACGTCTTCATCTGCAACGTGCTGAAGTGCCGGCCGCCCAACAACCGCACGCCCGCCAGCGACGAGGTCGCCGCCTGCTCGCCCTATCTATTCGAGCAACTCCAGATCATCCAGCCGGAGGTCATCATCGCGCTGGGCGCGCCCGCCGCCCAGACGCTGCTCGACACGCGCGAGTCGATCGGCCGGTTGCGTGGGCGGTTCCACGATTTCTACCCGTCGCGGGTCGCGGCGTTGGTTCAGCCGATCCCGTTGATGCCGACCTACCACCCCGCGTATCTGCTGCGCTCGCCCGGCGAGAAGCGCAAGGCCTGGGACGACCTGAAGATGGTGATGGACCGCCTCGGCCTGCCGATCCCCGAGCAGTTCCGCTAACCCGTCGCAGGGGTCACCCATCCCAGCCGCGACCGTGCCGGAGCGGTCAGCCCTTGACCGCGCCGGCCGTCAGGCCGCTGATGAACCAACGCTGGAACACGGCGTACAGCAGGATCATCGGCATGGCGATCATCGTAATGGCGGCGAACGTCAGATCGTAGCGCGTCTGGTGTTGGTAGCTGAACGCCAGCAACCCGCGGGGCAGCGTCCGCATGGTGTCCTCGTTGATGAAGAGCTGGACGAGCAGCAACTCGTTCCAGACGCTCAGCGCGCTGAAGACCGCGACGGTGGCGATCGCGGGCTTGGCGATGGGCAGTAGGATCCGCCAGTAGACCCCGAACGGCCCGCAGCCGTCGATGCGGGCGGCGTCCTCGAGATCGCGCGGCAGCGACAGGAAGAACGCCCGCATCACGTAGACGGCCAGCGGCAGCCCCCAGGCGACGTAGGACAAGATCAGACCCGCGTAGGTGTAGAGCAAGCCGATCTGCTTGAGCAACAGGAACAGCGGCACGAGCACGCCCTGGATGGGGATGATCAGGCCGAGGAGGAAGACGGCGAAGATCCGGTCCCGCCCGCGGAAGTCCAGCCGCGCGA
>CAYOGX010000423.1:0-5197 GCA_964403235.1 uncultured Planctomycetales bacterium
GGCCCGTCCGCAGCCCGAACCGACGGATCTGCGACGGACTGATGTAGATGTCGTCGGGGCACGGCAGGTAGTTGTATTCCGGCGAGCGCAGGAAGCCGAACCCGTCCGGCAGGATCTCGAGCACGCCCTCGCCGTACATCAACCCGTTCCGCTGGATCCGCTCCTTGAGGATCTTGAAGATCAGCTCCTGCTTCTTGAGCGAGGTGTACTCGGTCAGGCCCTCGTTCTTGGCGATCTCGTGGAGCTCGGGCACGGTCATCTTCTGCAGGTCGGTGATATGCAGCTCACCGCGCTTGACCTGCTCATATTTCTCATGCGTCTCGCGATCGATGGTCGCCTGGATGTCCTCGGCCGACTCGCCACTCTCTTGCTCGGCCTGGGGCTGCTCGCCCTCGGGCGCCTCTGTGTCGTCCTGGGGTTTGCCGTTTTCCACAGCCACCTGTTCGGCCTGATCCTTGTCTTGCTCCTTTGCAGAAGCTCGGGTGCCAGTGGCCTTCTTCTTGGCTGCCCTAGGCCCGTTTGGATTGGCCTTCGTCATCTGAAAATCCTCCAACTCGAAATTGATAAGGGGAACTGTCTGTCTGGGGTTTGAAGCCTATGTTCGATTTGGGCCTCCTGCCCCGAAGTCCCCTTGTTCATCGAATCCATTCCGCACGCGTCGTCCGACGACAACGATGCGCGCGTCCCACATACGCTAGCTGCCCGATGAGATTATCGCGGAAAAGATGTCCGCCACTTTCTGGCGGAGGTCAGACACGCTAGAGTTGTTCTCCACAATATGATCGGCCTTGCTCCGTTTGATGTCCAGCGATTTCTGCATTTTCTCCCGGCCCTGGAGCTCCTCGATCGACCAGCCGCGATCCGCCATCACCCGTCGGGCACGAACGTCTTGAGGCACGTCGACGAACACGATGGCGTCACATTCGGCCTCCAGCCCGCATTCAAACAGCAGCGGAGCATCGATGACGACGGCCGGCGCCACAGACGGATCGATCCGGCAGCGCTGCAACGTCTCAGCCCACTCGCCCAAGATCCTGGGGTGGATCAAGGCCTCGAGGCGACGGCGCTGCTCCGGATCCTCGAAAACGATTCGGCCCACCTGCTGGCGGTCGACCTGACCGCCGGGCCTCAGCACCTCGGGGCCCCACCAATCGGACAGTGTGGCGATCACGTCCGGATCAGCCAACACCGCGTGGGCAGCCTGATCGGCGTCGAGCACGCAGGCGCCCAGGTGTCCCATCATCCGGGCGACCAGGCTCTTGCCCGACCCGATGCCCCCCGCCAATCCGATGATGGGCGTCTTGGCGCTCACACGTGGTTCTGGCTGGTCCCCGTTTCGCTTGCGCTGCCGATCTGCCCGTCACCGTTGCGGGTCACAACCCGCCGGGTGCGCCGAACAGTCTTTCCGCCAACAAGCGCCCCACCTTGCGCGATCCCATCACTCTCCGAAGTGCCTGGGTCACATCGAACCGTCCGGTCCCGGGCCCGGCTGTGCGGGTTTGGCCCAACATGGGTCGGTGGCCTCGGGCCTTGCGGACCGGCCTACCCCGGCGAGGGGACCTTGCCCCCACATCCACGGGCCCCACGCGATAGCCACTACCAGGGAATCAGGTCGGTGCTGTCTACCCCGACGAGATTTGACGTCAGGCTAGCCTCGTACCTGGAAGTTGGCATCGGGCTGAATGGCCCCTGCCATGGAAGCGCTATTAGTGTACACCAACACACCCCGTTTGTCACCTCCCTTTTTCGGGTTTTTTCGCCAGCCTGCGGCCTGCCTGCTGCAATTCCTTGTCCCAATTCGGGTTGCGCGAGAACCTCCCCGACGCTTCGATCCGGTAGCGGCGCGTCCCCTCAACGCCGATCGTAGTCGTTCGGATCGTACTGGGTGGCCACCCAGTCCCTGTCTGGGACGAAGATCTCGGCCAGCCAGTCCATGGCCGGCGTCTGCTCACGGAAGTGGCCGTAGCGGCAGTCCAGCTCGGTTAGGGCGTCTTGGCGGCTTTCCCTTGCGACGGTCATTCGCCAGATCGCCGCGGCGGCGCCGGCCCGGTCCGCACCCGCCTGGCAGTGAATCAAGATCGGTTCCTCCGCGCTCACAAACGCGTCGTAGAGGGCCAGCAGGACCTCCGGCGAGGGCGGGTGGTTCGCGCTCATCCGCACGTTTACCAGAGCCACCCCCAGCTCGTCCAAGCGACCCGCTTCGGTGTCATACCACGGCTTGCCTGTATTCTCGCCCCGTAGGTTGATCACCGTCCGCACCCCGAGCGTCTCGACCGCGTGGTCGATGAGCCCGACGTCGGGCTGCCGAGACCGATACGCCCGACCCTCAGCGACGGCGTAGAGGTTGTACCCCAACAGCCAGTGCAACGCGTCGACACAGAACACGTCGCACCCCGCACCGCCCCCGGTGGTCGCCAGGGCGGCCGCCGCAACGGCCACACCCGCCGCAAAGCGGCGACGCGTGGCTCGCCCGCCTCCATACGGCGACGTACCCGCCGACGTGGTGTTCACAGCGTTCTCCATCGATCGCCCCTCGGGATCCGGTGCCGCGGAGCCCCTCCGCCCCGCGCCGTTTATAGACCATTCGCCGGTTCATGTCCACCCGTCGGCGAGGGCGTGGCCCCGTACGCATTCAGGTCGGCGTTTGGGCAGCGAGGGTCGCCGCTCAGATAGGCATGGACGCGGGTGTGGCAGTCGGCGGTTGACTGGCGCGGGGGCACGGCGACAATGCCTGCTCATGATCAAGACCAAGATCCTGGCCACCGTAGGGCCGGCGTGCAGTTCGGACGAGCCGCTGGCGGCCATGTTCGACGCGGGGCTGGATCTCGTCCGACTGAACTTCTCTCACGGCGCCCTGGCGGATCACACCGTCGCGTTGGAGCGTGTGCGTCGCGTGGCCCGGGAGTGCGGTGCCACCGTGGCCGTCGTGGGCGACCTGTGCGGGCCGCGGGTCCGCGTCGGCGCGATCGCCGACGGGCAATGCGAGCTCCATCAGGATCAGCACCTGGTCATCCAGCGCGCCGCCTGCGACGGGACCGCCGAGCGAATCAGCACCAATCATCCCGCCATCATCGACGACGTCGCCGTGGGCGATCGGATCTTGATCGACGACGGGCTGATCTGTCTTGGCGTGGTGGACAAGAGCGCCGACGAGCTGGTCTGCCGGGTGCAGGTCGGCGGTGCGTTGAGGGGGAACAAGGGGATCAATCTGCCGGATTCGGCCTTGTCGACGCCGTCATTGACGGACAAGGACCTGATTGACCTCGACTGGGCCATCGCCAATGACCTGGACTACGTCGCACTGTCGTTCGTTCGAAGCCCGGAGGACATCTACGAGCTCCGCCGCCACCTGAAGGAACGACACAGCGAGATGGACGTGATCGCCAAGATCGAGAAGCCCGAGGCCCTGTCGCACCTCGACGAGATCATCGAGCACAGCGACGCGGTCATGGTCGCGCGGGGCGACCTGGGCGTGGAGATGGATGCCGCCCGGGTGCCGCTCATCCAGAAGGACATCGTCTTGCGTTGCCGGCGGTTCAACGTGCCGGTGATCATCGCCACGCAGATGTTGCAGAGCATGGTCGACGCGCCCGTGCCGACCCGGGCCGAGGTCAACGACGTCGCCAATGCCATCCTAGACGGGACCGACGTCGTCATGCTGTCCGCCGAAACGTCCGTCGGGAGCCATCCCGCCAAGGCGGTGGCGATGATGAACCGGATCGCGGCGGAGACGGAGGCGTTTCTGGCCCGGACCAGCCCGCCGTGGGAGCCGGATGCGGCCTCGGCGCCGCTTCGGGTCACCTGGGCGGTTGTTCACGGGGCGCAGGTCCTGGCCCACGAGCTTGGCGCGCGTCTGGTGGGGGTCTGGACTGAGAGCGGGTTCACCGCTCGGCTGTTGAGCAAGCGCCGACTGGCCCAGACCATCGTCGGGCTGAGCGCCGACGAGAGGGTCTGCCGGCGCATGTGCTTGTACTACGGTGTGGTGCCGATGCAGGCCCCTCGGCCCGTCGACGACGGCGAGATGCTCGAGCAGCTCGACCGCGCGTTCGTCCAACGAGGCCTGGCCGACCAGAACGACCTGATCGTCGTGGCAGCCGGTACCCGTCTTCGTGAGCCCGGCGCGACGAATGCCCTGCTCATCCATCTGGTCGGCACAACGCAGCCGTCCGTATGAATACGTCGGCGGGACGGGCGCACATCAATACGTGGGGGGCTTCACGCAACGGACCGGTCCTGCCGCGTGAACCGTCTCTACGTCGTCTTGGCTGGTACGGACTTGGTGGCGGCCGACCTCTCGATTGACCGGATCTGGGCGTTGGCGATCCGTTGGGCCATGGCCGCTCGACGTGGATCGAACTCGATCAACGCCGGCAGGTCCTCGGCCTCGTCGTGGCCACCGTGTAGGATGCCGGACCGTGGGACGCGCGAGCCGGTCTGGTCAGACGCGGATTCGTGCCCGGGATACAGGTCGTCGGCTGCGGTGGGGCCTCGGGGCTCCTGAGCGGTGGACGGCGCGGTTGCAGCGGGCGCCTTGGTTGACTCAACCGCCTGGCCGACTGCCGTCAGGACCGACGCCAACCCCCCTGCCTGCGATATCAGTTGGGTCATCTGATCGATCTGCCCTTGGCAGGCGCCGGCCAGTTCCTGGCTCGCCTGGTACTGCTGCTTCATGGCCGCCGCCTGCTCGTCGACCTTGCGGGTGATCCTCTCCTCCATGGCCTTGATCTGGCCTTGAAGTCTCTGCGCTACGCCCTTGGTCTGATTGTCGAGTTTGCCCGCGGCCATCCGCGCCTCGGTGGCGGCGGCCTGGAGCTGGTCGATCAGCTGGGGCACGTCGCGAACGAGCTCGTCGGCCCGCTCGACCTGTTGTGCGGCCTGTTTGACGTGCTCCTCGGCGTGTTTGCGTATTCGGCTGAGTGATCTGGCCTCGAGCTGGTCGATCCGCTCAGGCAGCTCTTGCAGGAGCGCTTCGGCCCGCTCAACGTGTTCTGCAAGCTGTCGGGTGTGCTTGTCGGCGTGCTTGTGGGACTGACCGAGCAGCGCGATGGTCTGCCGGGCCTCTTGAACGACCGGGGTCAGCTCCCGGGCCTGTGCGTTTTCTTGGGCCAGCTTGTCGCACTGCGCTTTGGCCTGGTCACTCTCGTCGGTCATCGCCTGCGTGACCGCGGTGATTTTCTTCGTACTACGCATCGACCGG
>CAYOGX010000424.1:0-5183 GCA_964403235.1 uncultured Planctomycetales bacterium
AACATAAACTCTCTCGACGAAAGGAGGTGCTCAGGGAGGGTGGTACGGTCAAGCGATAGCTTGGCCGTGGTCTTCCCAATGTGGTCGGGAGTTCGTACGACATGTTGGGGTCAGACCGAGGAACGACTCTTCGCGATCGGGACCTAGCCATAGTGCCAAGATCGCGCGGCGTCTTCACGGTCAAGCTCAGCCTCATTCCTCGGCTTCACTTGACCGTGCCACCCCGGCCTCGGTGCCCATCCGAGCCACGCCGTTTCTGTGATCCGATCAGATCTGCCCGTCGGCTTGTGCGTTGAGTCGGGCGATTCGTTGATCGGGCGGCGGATGGCTGCTGAACAGGCCCGTCAGGCCGCCGGGGATTAGCGGCTGGACGATGAACATGTTGGCGTGTGACGGGCTGGCGTGCATGGGCACGCGCTGGTTGTGGGCGTGCAGTCGTCCGAGCGCGCTGGCCAGGTCGCGGGGATTGCCGCACAGCTCGCCGCCGTAGCTGTCGGCGTTGTACTCGCGTGATCTGGAGATGGCCGCCTGGATCAGGATCGCCGCCAGCGGGGCCAGGATGATCATGAACAGGCCCGCCAGGGGGTTGGGGCCATCGTCATCGCTGGACCCCATTGGGATGAACCACGCCAGCCGGGCCAGCATCGTGATGGCCCCGGCGATGGTGGCGGCCACGGAGCTGATCAGGATGTCGCGATGGCGGACGTGGGCGATCTCGTGGGCCAAGACCGCACGGAGCTGACGACGGTCCATCGCGCGGAGCAGCCCCTCGGTGACGGCGACCGCCGCGTGATCGGGGTTCCGTCCGGTGGCGAAGGCGTTGGGGGCCTGCTCCGGGCAAACGTAGACGCGCGGCATGGGCAGACCCGCCGCGGTGGCCAACTCGCGGACGATGCCGACGAGCTCGGGTGCCTCGGCCTCGGTGACCTGTTGGGCGTGCATGCTGGCCAGGGCGATCTTGTCGCTGAAGAAGTAGGCGACGACGTTGACGAGCCCGCCGAACAGGAACGCGATGACGAGCCCGCCGGTTCCCCAGAACTGCCCGATGAACAGGGCCAGGCCCATGATGGCCCCGAGCAAGACGACGGTCTTGAGGTTGTTGACGAATCGGAACATGGCTTTGTCCCTCAGCCAGTCGCACCACACCGGTCCGTCGCGGGCCGGGACGCCGTCGGGCCGCGGACGGTCTGTCTTGTCCTACGGACGTGACGTGGCAAAGTTCGTGCCACGTCTCAGCAATCGTAACAACTTGTAAACAGGAAGGCTACAGATGGGTGTGGCCCCGTCGCCCTGCCAAAATGGCCGGAGCCCCCGCCGGAATGGCCGTGGCCCGCCGAACTCCCTGGCGTCGCCATCGCCCCGACGCGGTCAGAGCTGCTCCAAATCGTGCTCGTCGAGTAGGACGAACTGCTTGGCCCGCAAGATGTTGGCCGACGTCTCCAGGTCGTCCACCAGCAGTGCCAGCGCCGGCCGGTCTTTAGGACGACTCAGCAGCGGATAGGCGTAGTGGATGTTGACCTCGCCGGCCAGCAGGCCTGAGCAGATGGTCAGCAGCCCGGTACTGCCGGGAGGCATTTCGACGACGAGCAACTCGGCCGTGCTGACCGGAAAGCCCGCTTCTCGGAGGACCTGCTCGGCCTGGTCGACCTTGTCCACCAGGAGCCGAACGATCGCACAATCGACCGAGTTGATGATCGTCAACGCCAGGATGTGGATCGACGTACCCTCCATCACCCTCGTCAAGCGATGCAACTGTCCGACGCGGTTATCGAGGAACGTCGATAGCTGTCGGACCACGGGCGTGGCATGGGCTTCGGCGGTTTCGAATGGCTCCAGCGACATGTGGTCAATGTATCACGGGAGTTCCCGGGGGCAACCAAATTATCTGCGGTCAGGTCAAGAAATCGGGCGCGGTCGTGTACCGTTGGCAACCGCCCTGCCAGGGCAAAGGGGTTTGAGCGCCCTGCGATAGCATTGGCGGGCAACCCGCCAGGGGTGCACGTTGGGTGTCAGGCCGGCTGCGGTGTGACGGGCGCTGGTTCCGGGTCCGGCTTCGCGCCAGACGGTGCGCGCTCAAAGACGTGTGGGCTCAGCTCCTCGCCCGCACGGATCAGTCTGGCGCTGTTGAACACCACGAGCGTCGAGGCGGCCAGGTGCAGCATGGCCGCCAGCATGGGCTTGAGCAAGCCCATGCCCGCCAGCGTCACGGTCACGACGATGAAGGTCACGCCGAACAACATGTTCTCCCAGATGACCTTCGTGGCCGAACGGGACAGCCTGACCAGGAACGGCAACCGACCCAGATCGTTGCTCATCAGCGCGATGGACGCGGAGTTGATGGCCACGTCGGAACCGGCCGCTCCCATCGCGATGCCCAGGTCGCCGGCGGCCAGGGCGGGTGCGTCGTTGACGCCATCGCCGACGACGGCCACCCGATGCCCCCTGTCCCTGAGTCGATCGACCAACTTCAGCTTCTGGTCCGGCAAGACCTCCGCGTGTACGTCCGAGCAGCCCATCTCGCGGGAGACCCGTCGGGCCACCGACCACCGGTCGCCCGTCACCATGATCAGCTCGCGGACGCCTAGGCTCCGGAGCTGGTCAATGGCCTGACGGGCCTCGGGACGCGTGCGGTCCTCCAAGCCGATCCAGCCGATGGCCCGGCCGTTCTGCGTGACGTATAGGACGCTGACCCCTTCGGGTTCCTTGTAGTCGGGGTGTTCGAGCGGGGCCAGATCGGCCCCCTGTTCGGCCAGCCAGGCCGGCCGCCCGACCATGACGGTCTTGCTGTCGACCAGGCCCGAGACGCCTCGGCCCGAGACCTCCTGGAAGCCGTTGGGCTCGTCGAGGGCCAGCCTGGCCTTGTTGGCGACGTCGACGACGGCACGCGCGACCGGGTGACGGGACATCTGCTCGACGGAGGCAGCGAGCTTGAGCAGTTCGGCCCCCTCTACACCGGGCGCGGGTTTCATGCTCGTGACGGACAGCTCACCGGTGGTGAGCGTGCCGGTCTTGTCGAAGACGACGGCGGTCAGGCTCCGCGCCCACTCGAGGTGGACGACGTTCTTGACCAACACCCCCAGACGCGCCGCAGCCGACAGGGCCGCCACCATCGCCGTCGGTGTGGCCAGGATCAACGCACACGGGCACGACACCACCAGGATCGAGATGGCCCGGTCCCAGTCCTGCGTGAAAAAGAACACAATCCCGGCGATCATCAGGATCGTCGGCGTGTACCACGCGGCGTACTGGTCGATCAGCCGCATCAGGGGGATCTTGGTCCTCTCGGCGTTGGTGATCAGCTCTCGAACGGTCTGGAGCGTGTTGTCCTTCCACTCCTTGCTGACCCGAACGTCCAGCACGCCCGTCAGGTTGATCGTTCCGGCGAAGACTTCGCCGCCCGGGGCCTTGTCTGCCGGCAGCGATTCACCGGTGATGGTGGCCTGGTCCACCGTCGACTCACCGCTGAGGACCACGCCGTCGGACGGGACGTTGTCGCCCGGCCGGACGCGGATCGTGTCGCCGGTCCGGAGTCCCTGCGGGTCCAGCTCGGTCTCGGTGCCGTCGGGCTCGACGCGACGGGCGCTGGTGGGCGTGATCTTGACCAAGGCCTCGATCGACGCGCGGGCGCCCAGGGCCGTCCGGGTCTCGATCAGCGTGGACACGATCATGAAGAAGGCCACGAGGCCCGCGGTCTGGTAGTCGCCGGTGGCGATGGCGGCCACGATGGCGAGCGCGACCAACTCGTCCATGTGGAGCTCGCCGCGAAACAGGTGAACCACCGCGTGCCAGACCAACGGCGCCCCCAGCAACAGCGCCCCGATCAGGGCGATCCCATCGCGATAGGCGTTGAGGGTCCCCCCATCGGCTAGCGTCTGGGTGTACCCTTGCCAGAGCCACCCCGCCACAAACGAGATCAGGACCAACACCCCGCCAAGCAACGTGGCGATCAGCAAAGCGCTGGCCCGACCGGTTTGGGCTTCAACCGAGCTCCTGAGATGCTCGCCGTGGATGGGCATCATATCCGCCTGGGGTGAAGCATCAGCCATGTTGGCATCTTTCCTTTCTATGAGCAGACCTGCGAGCAGATCGGCCCGTCCGGTGGGACGAAACGTGCTGCTTGGCATTATACGGCTTTCACGTCGCCTCATACACTGACAGCATGCATATTGTTCGCGCCGCGCGCAGCCGAAATCAACCCCCTAGCGACCAGATATGCTGGTAAGTACGGGCCGGGTCGAGGCATCGAACGGGAAGAGGCAACCTTGCGTACAGGTAGATGGGCGGGCATGTAGGCCGAAGCCGATCCCCGCCCGGTGGGCCGTTCCGCAAGTGCGACGACACCACCGGACGTTTTTCCGTGACAATACCCTCCATGGGTCGGAATTGGGCAGGATGGGCCGGCCTTGGGGTAGAATCGTGGCGAATGCCACCGCTCCGGTCACCGCGCTGGTGTCAGAACCGGTCGAGACGTCGCCGCCGATCGGGTCGCGTTGGGGGCCGGGATCTCAGCTCGGCCCGATCAACCAGGTTCGTCCGAAACATTTCGTCATCAGATGGCGGAACGGGTCCGATAAACAGGAGCGGGTGAGACATTGCTGAGCCGTGTGGACGGCGGAGACGCCACCCATGACGTACACATACTACCAAGCCCCCCCCGCGTTGAGTGAGGGGGCACCTGAGAGAATTGAGCCGCCTCGGCAGAGGATCGACCTGCCGCTCCCCCAGGCTACGAACACTGCATTGCTCGTCGTGTGGATTTGTCTCTGCCTGTTAGGTCTCGCGCTGGCCAGGTGGACGGGGATGGTCGTGTTGGGTGGCCTTGTCGTTGCCGTACCGACGTTTTTCGGGATGGTCATCAAGCCCTCGTTCGGGCTGTGCATCGCCATGTTGGTGCTGCCGACGGGCGCTTTCGCACTGGCAGGAACGGACCCGTACGCGACGACGACAACGGGTTTTACGCTGGACAGGGCGGTTGGCACGGCGCTGGCGGTTTCGTTTGCCTTGAACCTGATTTTGGTCAGCCGCTTGCGTCTGACCATCCGGGGCCCCGCGCTGTGGCTCATCGTCGCCATGACATTCTGGATAGCGATCACTCCTTTGTGGTCTGAGGACTACCGTGTTGACATTCAGGGTACCAAGACACATGGACAATTATTAATCCTAATGCTTATAGTATATTGGAT
>CAYOGX010000425.1:0-5182 GCA_964403235.1 uncultured Planctomycetales bacterium
CGCGGAGGTTCGACGACGAAGTGAATCTGTGCACGGCCTTGGACGAGGCCAAGAGCCTGCCCTTCAAGCTGCACCCCGGCCGGCTGCACGAGTACCGCCTGCCCGTCGGCACCCATCCAGCTTGGACCGGCGACCACATCGCCAGCATCCGCATCGACCCGACGGACCAGCCGGACGCCCGCGTCGAGATCGACTGGGTCCGCGGAGAGTGATAGACCCCCAGCCCGCCTCTTAGCCGGCACACGCTGAGCGCATGGCACCCAGGGTTGGCGCGGCGGATTCGCCTAGTCATTGCCGAGTTGGCGCCACAGGTCCGTCGCGGCTTGGAGGGCGAGGGAGCGGTTCTTGATGGCGGTTACACCGGCGATGAGGCGGTCCTTTTGGAAGATCACGTCGTAGGTCTTGCCCATGTCGCACACGTCGAGGTCTACGCCGTTTACGGTGAGGTGCTCGACGCCCTTGCCGTATTGTTTGGCGTGCTTGAGGTAGCTGGCTGTCGTGGCCTGAGCGGCGGCAGGGGAGGGGGGGCGCGACAAGAACACGGTTACGACGGCGTCGCCCTTGCGGTACTGCGCGGTGTAGGTGTTTCGCATGAAGTCCAGGCCCATGGCGTCGACCTGGAAGTAGCGGATGGACCTCGGCACGCGGTTGGCCTGGGGCAGGGCGGTTCGGCCCCAGACGCGCCCGCCGGTGTCGGGAAGGCGGTCGGTGATCTTGCGGGCCAGATCCATGCTGATCCGTTGCAACGCGTCCGTAGTGTCCGAGGCGATGACCGTGATGTAGTATTGGTCCTTCCAGACGTAGACGTTCGCGTCGGATCGGCAGGCGGCCCGGCCGAGGGCGACGGGCGGGTCCGACGGCGAGCGTTCCACCGAGAAGATGCCGAAGGCGTTCGTGACCGTGCCCATGTCATAGACGGATACGTCGATGAAGCGCTCGGGGTCGGTGGCGTGCTCGAAGCTGGCGAACGTCAAGCTGACCACGTCGTAGGCGATGAACAGCTCGGCCCGGCCGTTGATCTTCTCGTAGAGATTCTCGGGGGTGAAGTGCGTGACCTGGTCGGACAGTTTCCAGCCGGCTGGCGCGAGGTCGGCCAGCATTTGGGCCAAGGGCCCGGGGCCGGACGAGGGCTGGGCATCGCGCGCGGCTGGTTGCTCCTTCGAGCACCCCCAGGAGCCGGTGGCGATCATCAACGACAGTACGCCCCAGACGGTCCGGCGCTTCAGATCATGACACGTTGACCGAATCGAGCTCATGCGTTTCGCCCCTCGAACGGCTACGGCACTTGAGTCCCACATACACACCGACTGGGTGACGTTCTGGTCTGTGGGCTCAGTCTACCAGACCCGTGCCGTTTTCGCTCGGGGCGTTTCGCACCCGTTGGTTGACGGCGGTCAACGCGCTGGTCTACTGTTATGGCGACTTGTGCGTCTTGGCCGCGGTGGGCCAGGTTTGATGGAGGACGTATCGTGATGAAGAACGAGCACGACCACAGTTCGATGGGCCGGCGGGAATTCATCAAGTGCTCCGCGGCGGCGGCGGCGGCCGGACAGCCGCTTTTGGCGGCGGCAGGGTCGGCGACCGGCAAGCCGGGCAAGACGGACGCCCCGAAAGCCAGAAACGAGCGGCCGACCATGACGTACCACAAGCTGGGCCGGACCGACATCGTCTCGAGCCGGCTGGTCTTTGGGTGCGGTTCGGCCTTGGCGGGGGGCAAGGCGGTGCGGGTCCTCGACCGCGCCTTCGAGGCGGGCATCAACCATTACGACGTGGGCTCGAACATCTACTACAAGGGGAGCGAGCGGAGCCTGGCCCCGTTCCTCAAGGCGCACCGCGACGAGGTCTGGGTCATCTCGAAAGCGCCCGCGTACGTTCGGGTCAAGCCGGACAAACCGGTCACGCCGAAACTGGCCAAGGCGGGCGCCAAGATGTGGACGCGGCTCATGGACGCCAGCCTCAAGGATCTCCAGACCGACCATATAGCTGCCTACTACTTGATGGCGGTGAACCACCCGGGGATCGTCCGCAGCGAGGAGATCTACAACGCGTTTCGCAAGGCCAAGGCCGCCGGCAAGGTCAGCTACTTCGGGCTGAGCACGCACAACAACGCGCAGAACGTCCTGACCGCCGCCATCGAGACCGGGTGGTACGACATCGCGATGATCGGCGTCGCGCCCGGCGGGTGGTACGACTGGGACACGAAGGACCTGGCCAAGGGCACGCCCCCGCTGGTCAAGCTGCAACCGCTGCTCAAGCGGTTGCGCGACGTGGGGATCGGCCTGGTCGGAATGAAGGCGGCGCGACACCTGACGTTCAAGAAGACCGCCCGGGGCAAGGGGGATCTGAAGGCCTTCGACATGCATTATGACCCGAAGTTTATGGCGTCCGGGCTCAACCCGTTTCAGCGCGCTTACGCCTACGTCCTCGCGCACGGGCTGGACGTGGTCAACTCCGACATGCAGAACTTCAAGCACCTCGAGGAGAACATCGCCGCCGCCAGGTACGTCTGGCCGGCTGGATAGAGCGCGTAGGGCCGGCTGTGCCGGCCCTACTGATGGTTTACGAACTCATACGCGCCGGCCTCGGGGTACAGAAAGGTGAGCACGCCGTAGCGTCCGAGGGGCATGGCCTGCTCGATGAAGATCACGTCCCGCAGCCAGCCCCGACCGACGCGCGGGAACCAGGCCGACGCCGTCGTGCCGGCCTGAAAATAGCCCGCCTCGGGTGGGTCCTGTCCGGCAAGGGCCTTGCCGGTCGGTGAATCGTCGGGCACGTCCTCGGGCGCCTCGATCGTCTTGCGGAACCGCGCCCGGAACGTGGCCGACGACAGCCACTTCCACGAATACCCTTTCCGCGTCCACTTGACGACCGCGCACGGTGCGACGTCGGCGGCTGCGTATCGGATGGCCGTGCTGGTCACCGACGTCTTGAAGTGGTTCGCCAGGGCAAGGACCCCCTCGAACCCCACCGACGCGCGTTCGGCCCTGGCCGTGAACCGCGACGGCGGCATGAGCAGGTTCGACGCGAAGTGGTCCGCCTCCTGCTCGACCAGGTTTGGCGATTCGTACTCGCATTGCGATCGATGGGCCGGGGCGCGTCCTGCCGCCAGGGCGTTGCGATGCTCGTCGAGGTAGAAATGGCCCAGCTCGTGGGCGAACGTGAAGCGCGCCCTGGGCGAGTCGGGCTGCCGCACCTGATCGAGATTGCAGAAGATGTGGAACCGGCCGGCCTTGTGCTCGAGCATGCCGTCAAAGGCCTTGCCGTAGTGGCCGAAGCTGCTGGTGATCCGGTTCTTGCGGGCGATCGCCACCGGGTCCACGCTGCCGGTCGGGCAGTGCGCGTCGGCGACGGCCTCGGCCAGGTCGGCGATCTCGCAAATGCGAGCCGCCAAGACGCGTTGTTTAGACGCTCGGGTCGCCATCTTCCAATTTGCGCTCCGCGGCCTCACGGTCCCGGCGAAGGATCTCCTCGATCTCGGGTGGGATCGGGCCACCCTCTCTCGCCGCCCTGGCCAGGTTCTCCTCGATCTCTTGGTCCACCGGGAATTGAAACAGCTCGGGGCCTGACGGGGCGTGCCCCGGTGTGTGATCGAAGACCGCCTTCGGGTCGATCAGCGCCTCGGGCAAGCCGGCAGATCCACCGTATTCCGCCAGTTCGGCCTCGGCCCGCAGGACGTCGTCTTCAGATTGGGGCACGATCCAGCCGAGCGATTGCATGGCCTTGGCGATTTCCCGTTCGATATCGTCGTCGATGTCTGGTCGCTGATCCGACGGTCGATCCGTACTCATCGGGTTGCTCTCCGGTCTTGGGGGCTATCTTCGTGTTTGCGAAGATAGGCCTGGATCTTCGCCAGCGCGCGGCGCCGTAGTTGCCGGATATTCTCCGGCGTGGTCTTGAGCGTGGCGGCCAATTCCGCCGCGACGTCGTTAGGTAACCGTTGGTGCGTCTTGTCCGGCCGGTACCACTGAATGGTGACACGGACGACTATTTGCTCCCTCTTAGGAAGAGAGAGGATCGCCTCACGAACCCTTTGGGTCCCTTGCACGTCCTGTGCCGTCGGGGCGGGGCGTTTAGCGACCCGCTGCCATTCATCCTGCTCGAGAAACTGCGTGGGGAGCTGTCTTCGGCCACGCAGCATGGTTTGGACGATCCGTTGGGCGATCCGTCCCAGCCAGGCCCGCACCCGCAATCGCAATCGCTCCGGGTCATCGATCCGCTCCGCATCGAACCTCCCAGCGTGTTCGTAGGCCCGCTTGAAGGTATCGGCCACGAGGTCGCACACGCCCGCCTCGCCGCCCACCAGTTCCGAGTACGCGCGCAGGCAGACACCGTAGAGGTACTCGGCATGGCGGCGATAGAGCTCCTCCCACGCCGCGGTCGCGACGGACGGATCTTCATCGGCCATGGCCATATAGACCATAAGGTCCGCGTCCGTCTCGGCCGCCAGCTCGGAGGATACGCCTGGCGATTGATCCGCCGCCATCTGAGTGCCGGTCCTCTACGAAAGCATGCCTTCTGGAACCCATGGAGTATACGCCAAACCGTGACAACCGGGCAGCGTCCGACGTGGGGGCCCCAGAACGCTGGCTGGCGAGAGGTGAGGAACATTGCAGAGGCCCCACGTCTCGGGTAGCCCGCTTAACTGTCTATACCGCAGGTCCTTGTGCGCAGTTGCCGGCACACCTCGCCTATCGGCGCCTGGTGGAGCCTCACATCCCTTTCGACAAAACCGATGTGCTCGAAGAACTCCCGACGGGCATTCAGCACTTGCAGAATCGTACAGCGCCTCTGCTCTGCCCAATCCGTAGGCTCTTTGACCAGCCATTTGCCTCAGGACTACGTTCGGGGACTTACTCATCTCACGACAGTCCTTTGTGCCTGTGGGCGCGACGATGACGCCCGCGCGGTTCGCTCGCCGCGCGCAGTACAACCTCGAATCGGTCCGGCTGGTATGGATCGTCCAGGGCGGCCTTGTTGCGGCGTACCGCGCCGCAGCGCGCGCACCGATGCACGATCATCCACCCACGCCGTGCGTCCTGCTCGACGGCGACACACGCCATCATGCCGCCACAGCGTGACGCACGGTCGCCGGGCACGTCGTCTAGGTGTTTCGACCACAGGCAATGCGGGCAATGGTTGCGGCACGAGCCGTTCGCCAACGGCTGCACGTCCTTCCCGCAGT
>CAYOGX010000426.1:0-5179 GCA_964403235.1 uncultured Planctomycetales bacterium
GCGAACGGGAAGATGTCCACGCCGTCGTCGTCGATCGGATCGCAGCCGTGCTCGACGCCGGCCTCGACCATCCAGATGTCGCCCGCCTCGATCATAAACTCCGATCGCACGCCGTCGCGGTCGACCATGAACGCCCGCGCCCGGCCGCCCGTAATGACCCACGTCTCGTCCTGGTCGTGGAAGTGCTTCTCGACCGGGTCGTCCTTCGTGAAGTGCAAGGGCTTCGGCTGTTTGAACAACGGCATGAGCCACCTCCCATCGCATGATCGACGACCGTCGCCGCCAACGGCCGACCGATCATACCGGACGCAACGGGGTGCTGCCACGCGCCCAGTCAGTCCCGAAGGGACGAGGTGACGGTGCTGGTGCGAGAATCCCTTCTCGCACCGACCCGCGCGGGAATCCCTTCCCGCGCCCGGCCGGGTGCGTCAGGCGTTTTGCCTCGGGCGACCTATCGACGCCGTCCTTCTCCGGATCTGTTGGCAAGCAGGAAAGGATTCCTGCTGACCGTGGGTGCGAGATAGGAATCTCGCACCGGGTGTTCGCACCAGGTCTCGGCACGCCGTGTCGCCTAGCGATCGGGAGTGTTGTCCGGGACGGTCTTCCAGCCCCACCGTGACCACGGATCGGACGAATCGTCGGGCGCGAACGTCGGTGCCAGTCTGCGCTCGACGGCCCTCATCGCCTTCGTATCGAAGGTGACCAACCTCGGTGGTGCCTTGCGAGTCTCATCGACGAACTGCTCGGTCAGGTCTTGCTTGATGAAGCAGAAGGTATGTTCGTCCGTCCAATGCGGGCGGAAGACGGTCACGACTTCGCTGGCAATATGCCTTGGGCGTCGCCCCCAGTTGTCGGTCAGGATTAGCTCATGCACGTAGCTCCCACAAATCCACAGGAGCTGCCTACCCTTGCCCGGGGAAGGGTACGCCGCAAACGCGTCGGCACGAGGGACCGGGATGCGTTCCAGCCTGCGTCGCTCGACGTCCCAGCAGTGGCATCTGAACCAACGCCATGACTCATCGTCCGTCAGCAGCCTAGGCTCACCGTCTATGCCGAACAGCAATAGGTGTCGCCCGTCGGGCATCCAGTGGAAACCGGCGTAGTACGGCCTGTGCAGTTGGAGCAGCGGCGCCGCGGTCTTCATGTTTGGCAACCAGAGACAGGCGGCGGTACTCCGCGGGGCCTTGCTCAGTAGGTCGGTGCCGTACCAGTAGGTCGGATGAAAACGCGAAAGATCGTGGACGATCACCGCCCCTGGCGCCGCCGGGGCCGTGTCGGTTGGCTGGGACCTGGTGGATGCCTGGGATGTCGTTGGGGCGCTGGCGGGTTGCTCCTGCTGCGCGGATCTCACCCGTTCTCGCAGCGCCAGTTGCTCCGCGATGACCCACATCGCGGAAGTATCCCCGAATCCCGCGAATGCCAGGAGGTCCTGCTTGGGCGACCAGGCGAATTCCCAGCCCCCAGGGTGGAGCATCGTGCCGATCAGTTGCCACGATCGATCGTTTAGCCCCAGGACGTACAGGTCCCGTGGGAGCAGGGCGAGCGCCTCGTCATCGATACTGCCCGATCCCGATGACGTGAACCCTGCGATCGCAAGATACCGTCCCGTCGGGGAGACCTTCACCTCGCACGGAAGGAAGTCCTCGGGCAACCTGAGCCTGAATTGGTTCCGGCCGGTGGGATCGGCGCGGCAGAGCTCGCCCCGAATCCTCGTCTCGGTTCCAGTCTGCGGCGACTCGACCTGGTGTTCCCGGAGACGGACGAAGTAAAGGGTCTTTCCGTCGGGCGACCGCCACGGACCGGCCCCACGCTTCGCCAGGGTCTTGATGGTGTTACCTCGCGCGTCGCATAGACGAACGGGTTCACCGATGGTCGCCTGGGGCGATACATGGCCATGGATAGCTTCGAAGCGGTGTGTCGGGAAGCTCAGGACCGGCCCGCAGCCAGCGAGCATGATTGCCACGAGAACGGGCGCGCCCAGATGGATCAGCCGGCGAGCGACGGTGACGGACATGGCGATTCCTCCGCAATCGGTCGAGTCTGATTCCTCAGCCGAGTCCGGTGGAGCCGATGTTATCCTACCGCTGCCGTTGCCGGTGGGCAATCCCACCGCCCGGATGCCAACAACCGGCGCGTGCCCATCTCCGCGACTACCTCATCGAGTCCGCCTGATTCTCCAATTCCGTGAGGAGCCGATCGACCCCAAGATCGCCAGCCGCGGACCGCAGGTACGCCGCGTCGAGTTCACCCGGACTCAAAAGGATCCCAAGGACATCCTGCCGGCTCTTCTCGCTTCCCTGTTTGACCCACAGCAGCTTGGAGAGAACGGCGTCCTCTTTCGAGACCACCGGAACCTCCAGACCCTCCATGAACTGCCGCTTGACGCTTCGGTCCAGCTCGCCCGGTATACGAGGCATCGTGTGGAAATCCACCTTGATCAGGGTGTCGCGGTCGATCGCCTGGAACATCTGCCCCGTGCGGACGGCCTGGACGACTCCCTCCTCGCTTAACAGGAATTCCTCGGACAGGGCGTTGATGAATGTCGAAGCGGTCGTCCCCCGGCCCGCGCAATCGACGACGACGTCGATGTCTTGTGTGAATCTGGGTTCGCCGTAGAGTGACGACGCCAGCCCTCCGGTCAGGTGGAACCTGACCCCGGGCTTAGCCAGGGCGGCGACGATGCGCTGCAAAGTAACGTCAAGGTCGCTCACGCTGCGTCGGGTCCTTCGCGAGCGCCAAGAGTCTCTGGGCACCGCGGTCTGTCAAGTACATTCGTTTGGCCACCTGCCACTTGACCTCATCGGCGGGCCAGGAGCGATGATCCTCCGCGATCTGGAGTGACAGGGCCCGGTGCATGGAGGCGTACAGCTCGCAGCACCTCTGGAAGCGCTCGGCCGGCGTCATCCGGTGGATCGCCTCTCGGCGGTGGCGCTCGAGATCGTCCGGGTTCATCGACGGGATCCTTGCGCCGACTGGTCGCAGCAAAGGCTGCTCCCGTACCTACATAAGATTCTACCGCGCGATTCGATCTCCGTTAAGCCCGGGAGGTGTCGGCATTGTCGTGCGGTGGGAATCAGATGAGAACGTGGCCCAACTGAAACGCTTCGCCTTCACAC
Organism: uncultured Planctomycetales bacterium; assembly: GCA_964403235.1. GTDB lineage: Bacteria > Planctomycetota > Phycisphaerae > UBA1845 > JAFGLZ01 > JAFGLZ01. The sequence continues at coordinate 3,117 of CAYOGX010000426.1, forward strand.
CTCGCCTTTGGCGTGGGCGTCCTCGGCCAATCTTAGGAACTGGTCGGGGCGGACGACGGTGTAGCCTTTGGCGGTCAGGCGGTGGACGACGTCGATGACGACGTCCATGTCGGCCTTGTAGCAGTTGACGTGGCCGGCCAGGAATGCCGGGCGCGGCTGTTGGTCGGCGGCATGGTCAAACTCGGCGAGCGTGGCGTCGACGTTGTCGCGGACCAGGGCGGCCGTCGGGCACCACAGTCGGCCGTTGACCCAGCGGGGGCGCTCGCCGGGGACCCGCTCCCAGCCCTGGAAGAAGCCCAACGCCTGGGGGATCGCGGCCATGTAGCGGGCGACCATCTCCGGGTCGACCCAGTCGGCGCCCTTCTCGTCCTTGATCCCGCCGAACGCCTCCATCTGCTGGCGGGTGTAGCGGATCGGGCCGTCCTTGAGCCGGTGCTCGATCGCACCACCCGGCAGGTGGCGGACGACGCGGTTGATGGCCCAGATCGTTCGCAGCGACGTGGCCTGCATCGCCTCGGCCGTGTGACGCAGAAACCCCTGCCAGTCCCCGAACCCGCTCAGGTAGTTGTAGCCGATGCCCGACGGGCCGCAGACCAGCGTGTCGTTCTCGGTCCGCGACTCGTAGTAATATTCGAGCAGGGCCGGGCCGACCTTCGCGAAGATCGGCGCGACCTCCCACCCCACGGGCACCTGGCCGCGACGCGGGTGCAGCCAGAACTTCTTCTGCACGTCGGCCATCGAATGCCACGAATCGCCGTCGGACAACGTGATCGTCACGTACCGCGCCCGCGGGTCGCACGCGGCCGCCTCGCAATGCGGCTGCGAATACGCCTTGCGGGACTTGACGTGCTGATGGAACGACATGTTCCACGCCCCCGCGCAATAGACCCAGATGTTGTGTCGGCTGGCGAAATAGACGTGCGTGGCCTCGCTGTCGTCGCGGGTGTGCCAGCCGAGCATCATGGCGTGGTCGGGCGCGGCCAACTGCGCGCGATGCCACAACGCCGCCTCGTCGGGGAAATCGGCGTCGTTGATGGTCAACCCCATGCAGAACCCCCGCCGGGCGACCAGGAAATCCATCGTCGGCTTGGGCCCGACCTGAGTGCCCTGCTCGTAGTTCGCCAGGACCGAGCAATCGCATGCCTTCATCACGTGCTCGACGGCCCAGCGATACGCGGACAGCTTGTCCGACCACCGGCCAGTCAGGTCCTCGATGCGCTCCAGGCCGAGCTTCGACAGGCGCTTCACGCCCGACGGCGAACACACGACCGCGTCCCTGGTGCCCGCCAGGCAGACGGCCACGTTCACCGTGTCCGGCAGATTCGGGTCATAGACGATGGTTCCCTTGGCCCGCTTGGCGTGCGCGGCGATCATACCATCGACGGTCGTTGTCTCGCCCTTGAGGTCGTAGCGCGTATACCAGTCGACCCAGTGCCGCTCGGGGCCGGTGTCGCGCGGCAGCAGGTAGACGCCGGGCCCGTCGCGGTTGGCCAGCCCTTGCAGGCTCAACAGCGTCGGCACGTCCTGACTGTCGATGCCCTCGAGCGGCACGATCTGGTAGGTGCGGGTGACCATGGGGTTGCTCCCCAGTTGTGTCCGTAGTCGGGCCGGGTGAGGCAGACCAACAGGCAAACGGGCTCCCATTTTCGTTGGCGTCAACGCGATTGCAAGAATCGATGTGCAGCGGGTCATACTCGACGCTATAGTCTCGTCACATCACCGAACCGGCCGATCGATGGCGGCCGCCCGCGGTAGTCGATCGAGGCCGGTGACCGACCGGGAGGAGCGGCATGACGGCATCCGAGCGATTTCGCACGGCGTTACGACGCGGCGTGCCCGACCGAATCCCCCTAGCGCCCGGGTTCCCCTGGCCCGACGCGATCGAGCGATGGCAGCGGGAGGGCCTGGGCGAAGGCGCCACGGTCGAAGACGTGCTCGGCCTGGACGCCGTCACCGGCGCCTGGCTGCCCGCGGACCTGGGCTTCGAGACCCGCGTGCTCGACGAGACGGACGAGTACAAGATCGAGATCGACGCCAACGGCGTCACGACGAAATCCTGGAAG
>CAYOGX010000427.1:0-5178 GCA_964403235.1 uncultured Planctomycetales bacterium
CGCGTCGAGTCGGACCATGTCCAGGTTCATCGCGCCGAGCGCCTCGACGTACAGACCCACGCCAGCCCCGTCGTCGTCGATCTGTCCGACGTAGCCCGACGCGTCCGCGGTGGGGGAGGCGTATATCCCGGTTCCCGTGCCCGACACGTCGATGAGGGGCAAATCGTAGTACACAGATCCGGCACTGCCGCTCGATAGCCCTTCGCCGTTCTCCACGGTCTGGAGGGTGCCTGTATAGAACAAAGCGCTTGCCGCGTCCGTGACACTGATCCCGTCTGCCGTGCCCGCGTTGAGTTGGTAGCGGATGTTGGCGATCCCCGTCTTGTTGACTCCGTCGAGAGTCAGTCCGGTAGTGCCCGTGGCTACCGTCTGCGCGTACAAGCTGACGAATGCGTCGTCGCCTTCGAGTGTAATCGCGCCTGTGAGGTTGGACCACTCCCCGAGTACGCGGACGCCTTCGGGTACGCTGATGTTCTCGGTATAGGTGCCGGGTGCGACCTTCACCACGTCGCCAGAAGCTGCTGCGGCGAGGGCCGCCGTGATCGTCTGGTAGTCCGCCTTGCCCGCGGTGGGGTCGACGTAGATCGTATTGGTCGTGCTGAGGATCGGATCGGGGTAGGTGCCGCCGAGGCCACCGCCGGCCGCGCCGGATGGTGCCGCTGCGATGGCATCCCATGATCGCGCGCCGAGAGCGCCCTGGCATATCCGCAGTTCCGTCGGACTGTCTCCGTCCCACATCCACCAGCCGGGGGAGTAGTCCTCGGGGTCCAGATTCGGCGCACCAGCCCCGACCCGCACCACTGGCAGCACGTCGTCCGACAGCCAGCGGATCCGAATCGTCCCGTTGCTGCCCAGGTCCGGCCCGTCCACGGTGACGGTTGCTCGATGCGACGCTCCTCCGCTGGCGTACCCGGTGACGGTGTAGCCAGTGGTGTAGGCGCTCTCGCCGACTCGCTGGATCTCCAGGGCGCGGCCGAGCGCAAATACGTCATCGGTGACGCTGCCTTCTCCGACCGTGAGCGTGTCAGCCCCGGTGGTCGTCGGCGTCCAGTCGGATCGCACATCGACCCACGCCAGGAACTCGTTGGGGGCAGCGTCGTGAGGGATGGCGGTGGCCACGCACAGCAGGGCCAGCAGAGAGAGGATACGGGAGAGCCGTCGCATGGGGAACCTCCGTTCCCCCGTAGACTACACGCGGGCGCCCTCACGGTCTATCGGAGCGAGCAGGCGCGCAAGGGCTCCGGTGTTCCGCAGGTATCTGGCGGGCATGTGGTCGCGACAGGGATGCAGGTGGACGTGGAAGCCCCTCAGCCCCCGCATCCTCTCCACGTGCAGGCGGTCGGCGCGGTGGCCCTCGCAGGCGTGGATGTGGTACTCGGTACCCCCGCTATCCGCCGGCCCGTACCATCGCCGCAGGTCCAGCTTGTCGCGGTTGTGGTCGAGTCCACGGACTGGACCGAGGGCGCGCTCCCACCGGCCGTCGCGCATCGCCGCGAGCTGCTGCACGTCGAGGGTGGTCTGGGGACCGAAGGCGTGGACGACGTGGGCATCCAGCAGGCAGCCGAATAGGATCGCCGCGTACCCACCAGCAGACGCCCCGACGACGGTGATGGTGCGGGGGTCGATCTCGACGACCAGCCGTTCCAGCCTCCGCCAGATCGCCAGCCAATCGTCGAGGCCGTCGCCGATGCCCGTCAGGTACCAGCCGCGGTTCTGGTCGCGCACGAAGATCCGGTTGTGGGGTAGCGACCGCGTAGCCCGCCAGAACTCGAAGGGCGCCATGTTGACCCCGTCGGCCACCCCACCGAAGGCGATCAGCAGGCAGTCGGAGTCGGTGCGCTCGACGACGATCGGCGCCGGGTCGGTCACCGGGGGCGGTCCTCGAAGATGCGCTCGGCCTCGCACCACTGGGCGTCGGTCACCTCCTTGCGCTTCATCCCCCTGGCCTCGGCGGTGTTCGCCGGTCGCCCGATCACGTTGCAGGCGTGGCCGGTCAGGGTCAGGCCGAGGCGGTCGGCGAACTGCTCGCAGGCGGCGAAGTCGTTGAGGTCGGAGATGTCGGCGCGGTGGACGGTGTGGCCCGCCTCCTCCGCTCGCTCGGCGATGACGTCGATCTGCCGCAGGTACCACAGGATCAGAGCGAGCCGGCCGGGGAGGAATTCGTCATCGTGGGCGCGGTCCATCTGGGCCACCTCCATCCACCCGTCCCACGGCTTGACGAACGGATGATCGGGTGTCAGGCCGTAGCTCAGTGGATTCGGCCACAGGCTCGGGCTCATGCCGATGGACAGCAGGGATTCCGCGGTCTTGCGCCGATCGCGAGTCAGATGGACAAGGTCGATTCTGCAGCCAGGGACGATGGACTCCAGCGCGTCGAGCAGCAGCGGGCGCGCCGGGTGGATCACGCTCTTGCACAGCACGTGTGATGTGTCGGCGTAGACGGACAGCGGCGGCAGCTTCGCCTTGGGGTGGCAGCGATTCCGCTCCTCCTCGACGTCGGCCAGGTGCAGGGCCTTCGCCCACGTCCACGCCTTCAGCAGCGGCGCGTAGTGCATCCCCAGGTTCAGCCGGCGCAGAAGTACGTTGGGCGTCGGGTGAGCCTCGTGCTCGGCTACGACGCCGTCGCAGTTGATCAGCAGCTGTTGCAGGTACTTTGTGCCAGTGCGTCCGGCCGTAATCGTGAAGATGTATCGGTCGATCATGCGTGAGCCTCCATCCATCGCAGTAGCGGCCGAGTCGCCGCGTGCCAGCTGTGATCCTGCGTCCACGTCTCGGCGCCATCCTCGGCCAGCGTCCTCCGGTCCTCGTACCCGACCATCATGTCCCGGATCGCGTCGGCGACGGCGCCTGCGTCCACCACGTTCACCCGCCCCTCGCCGTGCCCGAAGGTGTTGAGATCCTCGGTGTCGCCGGTCGCCTGTACCACCACAACCCGCGGGTCGTCAGGTAGGTAGTCGTCCATGCCCGTGCCCCCGCAGGCTACAACCGGAACGCCGTGGGCCAGGGCTTCCAGCGCCACCATGCCGAACGCCTCGGCGCGCGACGGCACCAGGACGGCGTGACAGCCGCGGAGCATCTCGGCCCGCTCCGCCTCGCTCAGGTATTCGTGCCGGACGGTGACGTGCTGGGCGTCCTGCTCTCGCAGCCACTCCACGGCCTCGTTGCCACCGACCTTGACTACCAGGCGTGCGTCGGCCAGCCGGCACGCCTCCACGGCCACGTCGAGGCCCTTGCGGCGCTGGTAGTCCATCGGCCCGGCGCCGGATAGCATGGCGAGCGTGAAGCGGTCTGACAGGTCCCGCGGTCCGCTGGGGGACGGGGGGGGATCGACGCCGTGCGGTACGACGAAGGTGTCACAGCGATCGGGCAGCACCGGCAGTAGGGCGTCCAGGCACCACGACGACGGGGAGTAGGCGGCGTGCAGGCGGCGCAGGTTCTTCGCCCAGCCCTCGGGCACCGGGGCAGAGTCGACCTGCAACCCGGCGAGACGCCGACGATGGACGTGGATCCCGCTCTGCCACACTTGGTGGCAGTAGCCGTGGAACCAGCCGATCGCGTGTCGTCGCAGGGTGCCGTCCTGCGGGCCGACGATCGATCGCTCGTACACGCGAAACCCGCCGGCCCGTACCTGCTCGGTCAGCCGGTCGCAGACGGATCCGACCGACGACGACGTACCGACCTCGGCGTAGAGCTGGGCGGCGTTCATCGCCAGTCCACGCCCACGTAGGTCGCCCGATCCGGCACGTCGTCCCCCACGATCTCCTCGTGCTCGGCGCGCATGTCCCGCACGAAGGCGTCCGGGTCGGTGCGGTAGATCTCCGTCAGCGGGTCGTACATCTCGCGGTCGGTGTAGTTGACCGTCGGCTCCTTTGTGTCCGGGTCGCGGCTGACGAACGGGCACGGGTCCTGGTACAGCGAGCACAGGCCGCGCCGCGTCACCCGGGCGCCCACGTCCTCCTCCATCGCCACCCGGCACCGCGGGCACACCAGACCCTTCGCCGGCACCTTCGCCGGATTCAGCGTCAGGCCGTGGCGACAGTCGGGGCAGATGAAGGTTCGGGAGTCGTCGGCGCCCGACCGGATGTAGTACCGGCAGCAGGGGTGGAGTTGGCGCCAGATGCGATCGGGGAATGGCTCTGCGTTGCCGCGGCGCCTGGTGCCGTGGGCGATCTCGGTGAAGAGGATCGGAGCCAGCGCGCTCGAGCAGTGCTTCACCCAACCGGGCGATCCGTCGGGGTTGACGTTGGTCCGGAACCGCTCGGCGACGTCGCCCTGCTCCTGCAGCATCGCGCGCAGTCGCCAGTCCATCACGAGCCGGTAGTCGTTGCGGAGCAGCCGCAAGGAGAACTCGATGTCCTCCTGTCCGCGGGCTCCGTCCAGCCACTCCTCGTACCCGTTGACGCGGTAGAAGGCGTCGGCGCTGAACCCGACGAACCCGTAGCCGAAGATCGGCCAGTGCTGCCGCTGCCACATCGCTTCGTTCATGGCGCTGTAGATGTGGCCCACGCCGCCCCGGGACAGCGCCGCCTTGACCTCGGGGAACGTGGGGTTGTCGAGCCGCGGGTCGGGGCGAGGCGCGAGGCACCTGCTCCAGTCGTACCACGCAACGCCGAACGCGCCGTCCTTCTTGTAGTACCGCCACATCAGGTCGAGGAAGTGGGGGGGCAGCAGGGTGCCGTCGTCGACGGTGACAAGCAGCTCGCCCTCGGCGTGGATGGCGCTCTGATTCTTCGCCCGCGAGATCTGGCAGCAGTTGTGGTCGCTCCAGTACCCGCCGACATCCACATGCTTCACCGGGAACGGCGAGGGGTTGTCGACGAAGTAGGATCGCCGTGACTCCCACTCGGTGTCGGCGATGACAACCTCGAACGGGGGGCAGTCCCGTTGCTTGGACAACTCCCGTATCAGCATCTCGAAGATGTGCAGGTTCGGGTTGTCCGGGAGGCTGTGGCCTTCGCGGGCTGTGTTGAGGATCACGCTGAGTCGGGGGGCGTCGGTCATCGGTACCTCTCCGGGATCAGGTGGTAGCACCACCCGCAGCGGTCGCACCTGTAGACGTAGGGGAAGTCGGGGTGGCCCTGCGGACGGGCGAACCCCTGGCAGTTCCATTCCGCGTCACCGGTCGGCGGTGGTCTCGTCTCGATGCAGGGGAAGCCGTGGCGACGGTAGGACGCGGCC
>CAYOGX010000428.1:0-5145 GCA_964403235.1 uncultured Planctomycetales bacterium
CTCGCTTCGCGGGACGTTTCTCGCGACGGGTGTGGTTCACGATTTCGGCCTTGACGACGAACGATCGGTAGCAGGCGCGCTGGCCGGGGCGCGACGTGTTGTCGTAGGCCGGTGGCGCTTCGGCGGCTCGGCGATGGGTCTGGTCGCCGGTCGTGTGGCGGATCGGGTCCGGGCTGCGCGCGTTGTGCTGGGTGGTTGGCTCGCCGCCCGCGTGGTGGCCGGCTTTGATTTCGGGAGCGGTGGCGGCGGCGGGGGTGGCAGTGGCGGCTCGATCAAGATCGGCACGGCCAACATTAAGCGGTAGACGGTGCCGTCCTTGCCGCTAAACAGGTCGTTGCGAATCCCTTGGGCGATCTTGTGACGGCGTGTCGCGTGTTCGGTCAGCTTGTCGCGCTGGAGCTGCTTGGCCCAGCGCTCGGCCAGGCCGATGCGGAGCAGGCCGATCGCGCGTCGGGCCTCGGGCAGTCGCGACTTGTCGAACCAATTCTCGGCCTGGACGTCCATCTGGAGGGTTAATGTCGTTGCGATGGCGTGGCCGCCGCGGTCGGCCAGCAGCCGGCAGCGAACCAGCCTGGCGAAGAAATCGTGCGGCAGCTGCTTAGGGGGGCTTAGGGCGGTGGGCAGCAGGTCCAGGGCCTGGTCGATCTGCCCGCCTTGGCGCATGAGGACGGCCTGGAAGAGCCGTGCGACCGAGGCCAGCTCCGGACGTTTGGATTTCGTCAGTGGCGCGACCGAGGCCAGGGCATTGGCGGTGTCGGTCTCGCGTGCGAGGCTATTCAGGCATTTCGAGAACGCGGTTAATTGCTCGGCCGCCTGCGTGCAGCGGGAGCGTTGTTTGGCGGCTGCCTTGTTGGGCGGGGGCGACTTGGCGAGCTGGACCAGCAGCGTGGTGGCCTGGTCGATGTCGGCAAGGGCCGCGGCAGTGATGTCGCCCAGCCGCTTGCGCGTCGTCGTCGATTCGTCGCCGAGGATCAGGCGCGTGACGGCGGGCTCGGCCTGTCGGGCCAGGCGGAGATTGGCCAGGCTCAGCAGGAGCTGGACGCGCGTGGACGATTCGCGTGGGTCCTTCGCGCGACGGGTCAGTTCGGCCAGCTTGTCGTCGATCCACTTGGCGTAGGCACGCTCGGTGGTGATCTTGTCGGGATAGCCGCGCGGGGCGAGTTGGTAGTCGATTGCGGCGTGCTGGCGGGTTGTGGGTCTGGTTGCGGCGGCGGTCATGGACGCCGGATGCATCGTCGCGGTGGCGAGGAGCAGCGGTGCGACGCGTGACCAGGTGGCCATGGGTGGCATGGGTGTTCTCGCAATCGTGTTCATTCGGCCAATCGTCTTGGGGCGGTTGGCGACCTTCCTTTGAGGATTATCGCTGCCGCCTTGTGCGCTCCCTTACGGTCGCGGCTCTGATTGGGGGCGCCTGGTTGCTCCTTAGTCGAGTATGGGCGGTTCACCGTGGATCTTTGCGACGAGGGCGTTGGCCTTCTCGACGGCGTCGGTCGGTCCTTTGACCAACAGCCACGTCCCGCCCTCGGCGCCGCCGATTCCACCGGCGCCGATGGGCCAGGCCTCGACGCCGCACAGGTATCTTAATGCCTCGATTTCGGTAAACGGCTCGCCGGGGCTCAGCCACAGCGTTGGTCGGTTGGGCGCGAACCCGTCCGTCGGCCAGTTGATCCTCGACGCCGCGGCCGCCAGGTCCGTCGGCACCGACTTCTCCACCCCGATCGGGTGGATCAGCCTGGCCCGCCGGGCGACCGTCATCGGGTAGATCTTGCCGATCGTCCCGCCCTCGGGATGCCCGATCAGGATGGCGACCTGTTTTCGTTCGTGGTTGAGCGCGTTGCCGCCCTTGAAGACGACGTCGCCGGGCTTGAGGTCGGCCAGGGCGGCGAGCCAGTCGATGTCCTTCTTGGGTTCGCCGTTCACGATGACCAGGTTGGGGATCCGCGTGGCGGGCTGCTTCGTGCCGATGATGCCCGTCGTCGGCGTGATGTTGCCGGTCATGAACTGCGACTTGTCGATCCGCTCGCCCGTGAGTTCCTCGTAGATGTATCCGTTGGTCGATCCGGTGGTGACGATGACCTTGCCGTGGTCGAGGGCGGCGCGGACGGCGGGATGCTCGCGGACGCCGCGGGCGATCAGTCGTTTGGCCTCGGCGACGGTCAGTCGGAATTGGTCCTGCATGTGCTGGGCTCCTGGCGGATGTTCCTGGCCGGTCGAGCGCGGGCCGCGGCCGGCGCCGCCTATTCGCTGGCGACCTGAATGATCGAGTGAATGGGGTAGTCGCTCAGCTTGTCTCGCCCCTTGAGGAACGACAACTCGATCAGGAACGACACGCCGACGATCTGTCCGCCGAGGGACTCGACCAGCTCGCAACAGGCCTGCATCGTCCCGCCAGTAGCGAGCAGGTCGTCGACCATCGCGATCTTGTCGCCCGGTTTGATCGCGTCGACGTGGATCTCGAGCGAATCGGTGCCGTATTCCAGCTCGTAGCTGGCCGATCGCGTCTCGGTGGGCAGCTTGCCCGGTTTGCGGATCGGCACGAAGCCGACGGACAGGTGCTGCGCGACGGCCGTGCCGAAAATGAACCCACGCGACTCGGCCCCCGCGACCGCGTCGAGCTTCTTGCCGCGATAGGGCTGGGCCAGGTACTCGACCGCCAACGCTAGACTGGCCGGATCGAGGAGCAACGGCGTGATGTCCTTGAAGACGATCCCGGGCTTGGGGAAATCCACCACGTCGCGGATGCGCTTCTCTAGATCGTGGTATGACGGGAACGGCAGGCCTGCGGCTTTGTTCATGATTCGCTTTTCCTGCTGACGGTGTTTGCATGTGCGCCGTCTGTAGTCCGACGAACCCATGGATCATAGGCGATGGCTGTGCGCGCTGCAACCGTGTGCAGGTTTGCCGCGTGCAACAACCGATCAGTCCCACGGTTTGATGAGGACCTTGGCGGCCTGGCGTGAGAAGAACGTGTCGAACGCCTCCTGGGCCCGATCGAACCCGAACCGGTGGCTGATCAGGTGTTCGACGACGGGTGACTCGCGGAGGATTCGGAACATGTCCGGATACAGGTTCAGGTTGAAGTGCCATCCCCCGATCAGGTCGATGCCCTTGCGGATCATGTCGCTACTGGGTCCGAGAGGGACATCGTCGGGATTCTCGCCGACGAAGGCGATCTTGCCCCGCCGTCGGACCACGTCGATGCAGAGCCGTTCCGCCGGGGTCTTGCCGGTGCAGTCGATCGCGTGGTGGGGCCCCTGGCCTAGCGTGGAGTCGGCGATGGCCTCGGCCGCGTCGCCGTCGGCCGGGTCGATGACCAGGTCGGCCCCCAACTGCTTGGCGCGCTCGCGCCGCCACGGTTCGGGTTCCACCGCGATCACCCGGGCACCGCGGAAGGTGCCAACGACGACGGCACCCAACCCGACCGGCCCCAAACCCGTCACCAGGATCGTGTGGTCGGGTCCCGTACCCATTCGGCTAATCGCGCCGAGCGACGGCCCAAGCGCACAGCCCGCCAGCGACCCGACGTCGACATCGACGTCATCGGGTAAGACCGGTGTGACGAACTCCTGGGCCAAGGTGTATTCGGCGAAGTGCGTGCCGACCCGGGGCTGGTCGCGGCAATGGATGTAATCGCCCGACGCGCACAGCTCACACCGCCGACAGCCCGCCAGCGGCCCGAGGACGACACGATCGCCGACCTTCAACCGTTCGGGTCGGTCGACGGCCACTACCTCGCCGCTGCCCTCGTGCCCGCCGTGGCTGGGGTTGTCGGCGAAGAAGACGTGCCGATCGCTGCCGCAGATGGGCGAGGCCATGATCTTGACGACGACCCAGTCGTCTTTGGGTGTGGGGTCCGGCGCGTCCTCGACACGCACCTGCTGATTGCACATGACTAGTTGTTTCATGGGGGTGTCTTCCCTGGGGCCGATCCGGGCGGCGGAAGTGTCAGGCCTCCTCGTCGGGCCTTTTCGACGGTGACCACCAGTCGCGATCCTCGGAGATGTCCGCCACGATGTCGTCAAGGGCCGAGATGCTGATCACGGAGCTGTGCAGCACGAAGACACGGGCGCGATTGACGCGGATGCCATAGTGGGCCGACTCGATGGTGTAAAACTCCTTGCCGGCGTGGCCCTCGGAGCAGTCGTGGACGTCGGCATGCTCGAGCCAGATGCCCGTTTGATCGACGTCGGCCAATCGTCCGAGGTAGAGGATCTGTCCGGAGGTGTCGAGCACGACGTTTCGGCCGATCAGGTCGCGCAGGGACTCGCGCAAGGCGTTGTCTTTCCGGTCGTTTTGCACTTGATACCTCGCGAAGCTAAGGCTAAATTACAAAGGTAGTAAGCGGTACGTCAAGGGACCCAGGGACCGGCTGGAGGCCCGGGGGCGCCCCCACGGAGGTAAGGGTCATGCGAACTCGACTAGGGATGGTCGTGGCCGCCGCTGTCCTGGTCGGCAGCGTCGCGGCGACCGGGGCCGAGCAGGGCTCGGTCGTCACCAAGGACGGGCGGACGATATCGGGCGAGATCACCGAGGAGGGCGACCAGGTCCGCGTCAACCGCGGGGGGATCCTCATCGTTCTGAGCCGGGACGAGGTCCAGGAGATCCGGACGGCGGCCAAGGTCGGCGACGAGTACAGGCGTCGGCTGGCCGAGCTGTCGCGAGACGATGTCGCCGGCCACTACAAACTGGCCGAGTGGTGCCGCGACCGCGGCCGGCTCGACCTGGGCGTGGAACGCTGCGAGCACGTCCTGGCGATCGCCCCCGACCACGCCAACGCGAAGCTCCTGCTCAAGGCCCTGAACAGGCGCATCAACGCCAAGTCGGGCACGGGGCCGCAAGCAAAAAGCCCGAAGGGCAAAACGTCCCAGGAGCGGCGGAAGGAGGTCCTGCTGACCAAGGAGCAGATCAACCGTATCCGCATGGCCGAGCTGAAACCTGGCGAGCGGGTGACGGTCCGGTTCGGGAGAAAGGTGGTCGACCGTTTTCTCAAGGCCGTGGCCGGTACCGAGAAATACAGTCGTAGCGGGTACCGCGAGGAGTTCCTGGCCAGGCGGCGGCATGAACAGTTGGCTGAGATCGTCGAGGCCACGGGTATGTTCTTCGCCGACGACATTCAGATCCAGTCGGACCCCGAGGCCATTCGTG
>CAYOGX010000429.1:0-5143 GCA_964403235.1 uncultured Planctomycetales bacterium
GCTTCGGGCGACGTTCACCGACTGTAGCTATCCCACCCTGTTGCGCCGGGCCGGCTACCGCACCGGATTTGTCGGCAAGTTCGGCGTTGGGGTCGAGCGGGGCGCGACCGGCGAGATGTTCGACTCCTTCGTGAAGCTCGGCCGCAACCCCTACTTCAAGAAGCAGCCGGACGGTTCGGTTCGACACCTGACGGACATCACCGGTGACAAGGCGATCGAGTTCCTTCGCTCGTGCCGGAAGGATCAACCGTTCTGCCTGTCCGTCAGCTTCAACGCCCCGCACGCAGAGGACAGCGACCCGAACCAGTACATCTGGCCCGAGGCCTTCGACGATCTCTACACCGACGCGACCATCGACGCCCCGGCGTTGTCCGCCCCCAGGTTCTTTGACAAGCAGCCTGAGTTCATCCGCAACTCGATGAACCGCATCCGCTGGAAGTGGCGGTTCGACACGCCCGAGAAGTACCAGCGCATGGTCAAGGGCTACTACCGCATGATCAGCGGCGTCGACGCGGTGATCGGTCTAATACGAGAGGAACTGCGGTGTCGCGGTGTGGCCGGCAACACGATCGTGATACTCATGGCTGACAACGGCTACTTCCTGGGCGACCGCGGCTTTGCGGGCAAGTGGCAGCCGCATGAGCCGTCGCTCCGCGTACCGCTGGTAATATGCGACCCGCGTCTGCCCGCGTCCCGACGCGGCAAGCAGACCAAGACAGTGGCCCTGAATATCGACATCGCCCCCACCCTCCTCGATCTGGCCGGCGTCGAAGTGCCGGCGACCATGCAAGGGCGAAGCCTGGTGCCGATCCTCCGTGGCCAAGCCCCTGACGACTGGCGGACCAGGTTCTTTCACGAGCATCTGTTCGACCATCGCGACATTCCCAAATACGAGGGCGTCCGGACGCCGCGCTACAAGTACGCCCGCTGGTTCGAGCAGAAGCCCATCTACGAAGAGCTCTACGACATGCAAGCGGACCCGCTCGAAGCGAGGAACCTGGCATCCGACGCCAGGCACGCCGACCTGCTGGGCAAGATGCGAAAACGCTGTGACGGGTTCAGAGACAGCTACGGCGGCCCGTACGCCCCGAACCCCCGAAAGCCCAAACCCAAGCGAAACGCAAGAAGCCGACGTCAGTGACCGGCGCGGCATCGCGAGACGTTGCCCGGCATGAGTGACGATCGAAATCAGGCGGCCCTCGAAGATTCCGCTGCACCAGCGGCGCCGGAGAACGTCTCTCCCGGAACCTGGCGACTCCAGACCGGCACCAAGTTGTGCTACGGGGTCTCGGCCTTCGGCAGTGGACTGGCCGGGTTCTCGATGTCGCTCTATCTGTTCTACTTCTACACCGACCTGGTGGGTGTCAGCCCCGGCACGGTGGGGATCATCATGCAGGTGGCGATCTTGATCGACGCATTGACCGACATTCCGATGGGATGGTGGTCGGATCGCACGCACAGTCGCTGGGGCCGACGTCGGCCGTTCATCCTGTTCGCCGCTGTCCCTTGCGGGATGGTCTTCTTCCTACTGTTCACCCCTCCCGATCAACACGCGGGGCTGTATCTGTTGGGGGTCCTGACATTGTTCTACCTCGCCTCGACGGTCTTTGCGGTGCCCTACAACGGCCTGGGCACCGAGTTGACGCTCGACCATCACGAGCGGACGTCGGTGACGGCCTACCGGCAGATGTTCTATATCACCGGCCTCATTCTCGGGACCGGTGCCAAGCTCGTGGCGGAGCTGTTCGCCAACGAGCGCACGGGGTTCGCCATCACCGGTATCGTCTTCGGCGTCGTCATCGCCGGAACGATGCTGGTGACGTTCGGCGGCACCAGCGAACGGCCTGAATTCAGTCGGCCCCGATCGAACATGCCCCGTCCCAAGTTGGGCGACACGATCCGCAACCGGCCCTTCATGATCATGCTGGCCACCTACATCATCTACAACGTGAGCATCATGGTCCCCGGGGTGCTCGGAGCCCAGGTCGCCAAGCACTGGCTGCGCGCCGAGCACCTGTTTCCATTTGGGATGGCGACGTTCCTGCTCTGCGGGGTGGCCTCGGTGCCGTTTTGGGTGTGGCTGTCGCGTCGGCTGGACAAGCGTCCCGCCCTGATCCTCAGCTTCCTGGTCGCCGCAGCGGCCGTCGCATCGGCGGTGCTGCTCACGCCCCAGCGGGTGTGGTTGTTCTTCCTTGTCTTCGGCGCGATGGGGCTGTCGTTCGGCGGGTTCATGACGCTGCCCATCTCGATCATCGGTGACACGATCGACTACGACGAGTACCGCACGGGTCGCCGCCGCGAGGGGTCTTACTGGGGCACGGCCGAGTTCTGCCGCAAGATCAGTCAGGGCGCCGCCTACGGCGTGATCGGTCTGACCCTGGAATATGTGGGGTACGATGGCCAGGCCTCCGAGCAGTCGGCCTCGGCGCTAATGGGGCTCAAGGCCCTGTTCGTGGGCGTGCCGGTCGTGTTGTTCCTGCTGGCCGCCCTGGCGTTCTGGCCCTATCCGCTCACCAAGGAACGTCACAACCAGATCCACCGCGAGATGGGCCGCGCGGTGAACCCCTGAACGCAATGCGTTTGGTCAGCGCAGCCAATCGAGAACCCATTTCTGAAGACCCGTTGTCAACTAGCGTATTTCGTTTAGCCCAAGTTGCCCAGTTGTCGGCCCGAAGCGCCACTGGCGATAGCTCTAGACCGGCAGACGGAGGGCTAGATAGCGCCCGGCCGCGCGCGTCCTACTCCAGCGATGCAGTGCTCCACTGATCCGGTTCGAGACGAGACTCGTGCGGGATGTCGTTGACGACGTTGGCGGTGAAGCTGTTGTTCGACCAGTAAGCGCGTGTGGCCACCTGCGTACCGGGCTCGTTGCCGAACAGGTAGCCCAGGTCCATCCTCACCGTTCCTCCCGGCTTCGCTGTCCAGCCGAGCAGATCCATCGGCACGGTCGCGACGGCCGTGAAGGTGCCTTTCCTCTGGTCCCTCTTGTACTCCAGGCCGACGGCGTCGGTCGGTTCGATTCGGTCGAACGACTCCGTGCCGGTCGGGGACTTCAGCACGATCGGCTCACCGTCGAAGCCCTTTAGCTTCGGTCGGAAGACGACGGCCACGGCCTTCTCTCCCTGACGGCTTATGAGTATGCGGACGTCGCCGGGCGCGGGTTTCTTGCGATTCGGATCGGCCGACGGATCGGTGGCGATCTGGATGTCGAGCAAGTTGCCGCCTCTGAAAATGAGCTTTGGATCGGCGATGGCGTTCACTATGTCGTGCGGGCTCGTCACATCGAACCGGACGTACAGGTTCTTGCTGTCGTAGGCCGCTCGGACGGTGAAGCTGCGGTTGCTGTCGACGACCTTCTCGATCGGCTTGGCCAGGTCGAGGGCTTTGCGCCCGCGCACGATGACGAGCTTCTGGCTTCGGGCCTTGTGCTGCTCGTACTCGGCTAGCGCCTTTGCTGAGGTCTTGGCCGCCTCTTCGGTGTGCTCGTAGACGCCACCCTTGAGTCGCTTGATCGTGTCGAGGCCGAGGATCTCAGTCACGCGGCCGTCCTGATCGCCGGCGAGTAGGAAGTATCGATCCATGCCCTTGGGTCGGACGATCTGTCCGGCGAACGACTCCCAGGGGATCGCCGGACCGGCACAGGGATGCTCCTGCTCGGGCCGACAAACAGCACCAGCGTCGCGACGATGACCGTTATCGCCGGACGTCTCAGCCGTCTCGAAGTCTAGATGTGCTCTAGCCGTTTACATGCGTGCCGGTGATCGAGCCATGGTCAACTGGGGGACGGCGGTGTAGGTCGCATGATGACACAGAATTGGTCCCACACAACAGTTGTATTCTGCTAGAGACCATTCTACCTTGCGGTCATCGGTGTAGTAGGGCAAAGCTGTAGTTTGGGTCGACCCCGCGTGGCGATGACCTCCCTGCACCGGCGCCAAGTGGTCTTGCACGATACTCGCGTCACAACTGAGCAACGGCCGGCGACTCGCCGGCCGTCCGTTCAACGCGGGCGGCGCGATGAACGTGAAGAGTCATTTGGACCATGAGAGCGTCGTAAGTGAGAACTGTCTCGAACGAGCGTGGCGGTCTTGGACCCCCAACAGTCAAGGAATAACCGTGCGTACAAGACTCATGCTGATTCTCGGAGCCATCGTCATGGACAGTGCTTGCGGGGCAAAGCCTGCATCCGCCGGGGCAGGAGGCTTGGCCGCACGGGTGGGCCAACGGGCGGACATCGCGCCCAGCGCCTATCTGTACCGCGCAGATCGCAAGCCCGAGGAGAACCCGCCGGAGGGCTGGATCCTGCTCATGCAGTACGCGAACCTGCCGTTCAACAGGCCCTTGGATGTCACCGTACCGGCGATCAGGAAGACGCTTTGCGGGCTGCTGTGGGAAGAGGTACGGCCCGTGCGGCGGGTCGAGCTGTCATGGGCGAGCGACGCAAAGCAGAAGCCGTCGGTCGACGACGTGGTGCTCACGTACTTCGACACGACGGATCAGAACGCGCATACCTGGTGGAACCCGCGGACCCTAAGAGAGGCCGGCAGGCCAGAGGTATCGGCGGATGGGCAGACATACGTCTACGGCATCCCGTCGGACACATGGGGCGTGGTGGTGGCCGTGCGCGGTCAGAAGGACGCCTCAGCCTACGCGGTCCCCACGATACGGGCATTCGTGCCGGATGTCTGGAAGAAGATGGACGTGGAGATCGAGTGGGGGTTTGATGAGAAGCGAGCCGGCCTGGAGTACGGGCCCCCGACGCGCAACGCGTTCAGCGGCGCGGGCGGCTGACTGCCATAGAACTGAAGCATGCCCCCAGCTTAGCGCCGTTCGGCCGGCCAGGCGGGGGCGATCCGCCCCTCAGTCCGACGGCAGGAAGACCCAGGACTCGGGGCGCCCCAGGTTGCAGTGCACGGCGCGCCCGAGGAACCCCACCGCGGCCCACGACAGGTAGAGCGCCGTGCGCGCCGCGTGCCACGCGGCGCCGGTCGCCGGTCCCGGAGCCCGCACGCCGCGCAACACGGCCAGCCGCCGCGTCACCGAGGGAATGGGATGGAACACCGTCTCGACCGCCCGGGGGCGCGAGAGTTCATCGTCCTGGTCGCGCTCGAGGGCCGCCAGGGCGGACGCCAGGCGCTGGGGA
>CAYOGX010000430.1:0-5130 GCA_964403235.1 uncultured Planctomycetales bacterium
CATGAGATCGGACGGCGTCCCCGACCAGTCTGGAAACAGAATGATTAGTCCGAGATCGGCCTGGCTGTACACCGCCACCAGTAAGTTCGGGTCGGGAGCAAACGCCCGCCAGTTCCCCGATTCAGAGCCCGGGACGTATTGCGACGGGACACCCACCGGTCCGTTGCAGCAGGCGAACCGGCGATGCACCCCGGTGTTGGTCCATTCCATCCAATCGGTCGAGGTGTTCCCGGCGTTCTGGCTCGGCATGTGGAAGCAATCCAGCAGATCCATGACCCCGTCGCTGAGCATCAGTGTGATGGGACGCGCCGCAATGATCGAGCGCGGACCTCTGTAGACGCCTCCCGCGCTCAACAGCCATCCCGGTCCGCCGCTGTAGATCTCCGGCGAGGCCAACGGACCACGCCCGAAACGAACGAAGTACTCCTCGGGCTTGTCCAGCACCCACTGCTTGACGTCGGCCGGCAGCCGGTACGGCAGCATCTCGGCGATGAATGCGAAGGAACTGCGGTGGACATCCGCCGGCGGCAGCGGCAGGTTGGGATCGTACGGATCGCTGGTCCATGTCAGCATCAGCGTTGTGTGGGGGTCCTTGTACAATTCGGTCTGGCCCGCGTAGTCCAGTTGACGACGAAACGGTGCACAACGCCTCAGATCCAGACTGCCCAGGGCGTACTGCCAGTTGATCGTGTCGAGCACGTACCGGGCTTTCGTTGATAGCTCGGTCGATTGCGCGAAGGCGTCCAGGTTGAGCAACGCCTGGACGGTGTAGCCCAGGTACGGGATCGAGTTGAATTCGTAGACCCCCTCCACGAGCATTACTTCCAGATAGTCGAGGAGCCATGCCTCCAGGCCGTTCGTCGCGTTGTCGTAGTTCGGGTCTGTCTCGCCGTGCTGGAAGAGCCATTGATTCTTGAGATAGCGGCTGCCCTCGGTCATCAAGTGATGGTTCTCGGTGTCGAGGATGAGTCCGTAGGAGTATGGGACCTGCGTACGCGGCGTACCTCCCCCATCGATGAGTAGTACGTTGGCGATCTGGTCGACGGTCGCGGGATACAGCAGCGTGGGTTCCTCCCCGAACAGATACAGCAACATGACCAGCCCCACCTCGGTGAAATCGTAGTCTCCAAGCGGATTCCCCTCCCATGTGGAGCCACTGATGCCCCAGGGCGTGACCGACATGAGATACTGGTTGACCTCTTGGACGTCCTGGTTCTCGGCCAGCTTTGCCGCCATCACGAGCGGGGGGCCGCCCTTGTTGGCCAAACCCCAGGGCCCGATCGCCCATCCGGCCCGATCCTTCACGACGGCCTGGCCCTGCATCGTCTCGATGTTCCCGAGCACCGAAGACACCGCGCCGGTCCCCATCGGAATCGCGCCGGGGCCGGGATCCAGAGGGACCGTCCAAAGACGTCCTTCACCGTAGATTTCGTCAGCAGATTGTTCCCCACATCCGGCGATGCCCATAGAAGACACGACGAAGACGAGCCCGACAACGAGCGCTCTGTTCACGAGTCGAATACCTCTTTGAACGAAGCCGGTCGCCTCTACCGAAACAGGTTCGCGAGAAACCATGGTCCCCCTTTCCCTTGCGCGAGAATCCCCCCTGAGATTCCTAAAACCTTATCTTAGCAGTTCAGACACGCCCGCACAATTCTCGTCCGAGAACGGGACCGGTCCGATAACGTTCGGCACTCAGATGGCCCGTGACTATGATACGCGAAGCGATTCGCGCCAGACTGTACTTGCGCCTTGGCGATCTGTAGCGCATACTTGCGGCGTATTCCAAGGAAGCGCAACTCCTTGAAAGACTGCCTTGTTCCGCGAACGGAAAGCGTCTCGAAGGTAGTAGAATGCGAGGCTGACGTGGTCGCGAAGTGAGCGCTGTTGCTGTCAACGCCGCCTGCGGAGCAGGGCCAGGGCGCCGAGGGCCAGCAGCAGCAACGGCGCGATCCCACCGCCGCCGCACTGGAAGACGGCCGTGACCTCGCGGTCAGCGTCCATCACGATCGTGATCGGGTTGTTGGCGTCGGTGGCAGCGTGGCTGCCGTCCCCCGGGTGGTTGGGGTCGTAGATCCTCCAACCCCGGAACGTGCGTTGCCCTTCGGGCACGGCCGTCAGCGTCACGACCGTGCCGGCCGGATACGTGAAGGGCACCTCGTTCGGGTCGTTGGGCTCAATGACGACGCGCCCCTGCCACGGGGCCCTGATCTGGAGGTCGAGCACGTAGTAGTAGCTCGACAGCGAATTGGGGAACTCGTCGGCGCCCATGTCGACGCGGCCGTCGGCCACCCTCGGTTCGCCGTCGACGTCGGCCTGCCCGGCGTAGTCACCGGACGGATCGCCCCGGTTGATGCACATTGAGATGACGGACAGGTGGTAGTCGTTGTCCAGCCACGTATTGGGGTCGTCGTCGGGCCCGTCGGGATCGACGAAGAGCGGGTCAAGGTCGATGTTGCCCGGCCCGTCGATGCCGACACAGTTCGGATCGATGTAGACCTCGGCCACGCCGCCCTGGACGTCGGAGAACGAGACGTCGATGCCGGCGGGGGCGCCCTCGCTTTTGCTCGTCAGGGCGATCTGGGGGCCCAGTGTGGCTGTATTGCCCCACAGGATCGAGCTGTTGATCGTCGGAACGCTCGTGTCGTCGCAGAAGATCCCCCCGCCCAGGCTCCCAGCCGCGTTGTCACTGATCGTGCAGAGCGTCACGCCTGGTTCGCTGTACGACGTGCAGTAGATCCCGCCACCGTCGGCAGCGCTGTGATTGTTGGCCACGACGCACGAGGTGAACGTCGCGTCGTTGTGCACAGAACAGTAGATCCCGCCGCCGTGCGCCCCCGATGCGTTGTTGCTAATAATAGAGCGGGCGATGGCAATGCTTCCGGTGCTGGAATAGATCCCGCCGCCGTTGCGGTCGGCTGAGTTGCCGGTGATGCTACAACCCGCGACAGTCTGCTGATGGTTGGAGTAGTGGCCGAAAGACGAACAGACACCCCCACCGAGTTCGCTCGAGTTACCGCTGATCGTACAGTCAGCGAGGATCTCTGCATTGGTGCTGCGAAGATAGACCGCGCCGCCGGTGGACAAGCTTGAGTTCCCACTCATCGCGCAGGCACCGATCAACGGCCTGGCGAAGTAGCAGGCGATGGCCCCACCGTGGCTCAAACTGACGTTGCCGGTGAAGTCACACCCGTAGATGATCGCGTCGGACAGGAAGCAGTAGACCCCGCCGCCCGCACCGCCTTCGTTGTCGCTGAAGCTGCACCGTGTAATGATGGGTTCGCCATCTATACAGCATATGGCCCCGCCATAGTCGTCTGCCAGGTTGTCGACGAAACGGCAGTCTGCGATGGTCGGGCTCGAATCCATGCAGTAGATCGCGCCGCCGACCGAGACCGTCAAGGCTTCGATCGTCTCTGTGGGCCCGTAGCCCTCGGCGATCGTGAGCCCGGCCACAATGCTGTCGGGATCTTCCCCAGCGCTGAACGTAAAACCCCGGTGCCGGTCGGCCTCGGTGCCACCGCAGTCGATGACGGTCGCCGCCACGACGTTGGGATCGGTGGGATCGGTGCCTCGGACGGTGATGCCCCGGCCGCCGAAGTTCAGATGCCGGTTGCCGGGCCCGGTGTACGTGTTCGGCTCAATGACGACCTGGTCGCCGTCGACGCATGCGTCGATGGCAGCCTGGATCGTGGGATAGTCACCGGGCACATGGCGCTCGATGGCCTGGGCCGCTGGCGACGCCCACTGGGCCAACAGGATCAGCGTCGTCAATGCGACGCCCGTATCGCAAGTACGGTGCGATGTCATCCCGCACTCCCCGCGTTGTCGCCCGCACCGCCACAGCGGTCTGCACCGTAAGACAGGAGCAATCAAGCTTCTGTCCACGTCCGGAACGGACAAGCCCTGCACGTACATTGTTCGGGTGAGTTGATGCTGCAGACAAGGGGCCATTGTTGTTTTTTTAACTTTGGGGGTTGTCGAGATGCCCCGCCACCCGTACTAATTAGAGTGGGTAGGTGTGTCAGTTCTTCGCGGTGCCGGGCGCAGCTACGTGCCTCGGTTGTTGGTGAACCAAGAGGTCACACGTCTCGCGGAAGGACGATCGATGTCGAACAGGGCGAGCGTGGATCGTGGCAGGGCGGGGTTCTCGCTGACCGAGTTGTCCGCGGTGACGGCCAGCGTCGCCGTACTGATCGCTATCGCGGTGCCCGCGGGGAGCCGATTAGCGGGGCATGCGCGGGCGATGACGTGCCTGAGCCGCGTCGGGCAGATGACGGCCGCATTCCTGACCTACGCTCAGGATTACGACGGTGTGTTTCCCTTCGTGGCAACCATGCAAGACGATCCCAACCTGTCGCCTGACCCCAACCGTCCCATCCCAGACCCCAACGAGACCTGGCTGGGCGACTGGCAGGCCAGCGGGGATCCCATGGACGCCATCTGGCGCGTTGGATATTGCGAGCAGCCAGACTGGTCCGCTGTGCCGAATGTGCCGTGCAGCGGGATGCTGTTCACGTACGCCCGGTCCGAACTGCTCTACCGCTGTCCCGAGTTCGAGCGGGTCAGCGACCCAAACAAGACGCAGAACGTCTTCAACTACACCCGGGCGGTGTGGGCCAGGCGCTGGAAACATCGGTACGAATGCCTCCTGGACGGCGAGCCATGGTCCGCCGTCCCCGAGCTTGGGAGAATCACTGGGCCGATCCTGCGCGTGGACGGCATCCACCAACCGGGCCAATTGCCCATGGTCCTCGACGAGCAGTGGAACCGTCATGTCGCCTTGGCCGGCGCGTTGGGGACAAACGGCTCGGCCTACAACTGCAACGACTACGGGTTCAGCAGGCACAACATCATCGGGGTGTACCACGGCCCGCCGGTGGCGAGCGAGCTTCATAACTGGGACGTCGACATGCAATATGAATGGTACGATGCGTTTTTGTGGCGCCGTGGCGGGGTCGGTTACTACGATGGCCATGCGGGGCTGATGCGCGACCCATGGCCGACGTTTGCGCTGGGGAACAACCGACGGAGCGAGCCGATCGAATGGCGCCTCCGTGGCCGTGAGCGACGTGCGTTCGAGGAGATGTTTGCGATCGGGGCGTTCATGGACGCTGTCATTTACGCGCA
>CAYOGX010000431.1:0-5099 GCA_964403235.1 uncultured Planctomycetales bacterium
CCGAGCCCGGACGACAATGATCCCTCACGCGTGGGGCTTGGGACTGTTCGATCATTGTTGCAGGGAGCTTAGCAGGTCAATGAGCGGCCTCGACGGTGTTTCTCAGCACGCCCACGCCTTCGAGCTCGACCTCGACCACGTCGCCCGGCTTGAGGGCTGAGGTCTTGCCCGTCGTGCCGGTGTAGATCAGGTCGCCCGGCTCGAGCGTGACGTGCTGGCTGATCCAACTGACGATCTGGGGGACGCTGTGGACCATGTCGCGGGTTCGCTGTTTCTGCTTGACCTGGCCGTTCAGGCGAAGCTGCAACAGCAGGTCGTCGTAGTTGATCCCCGACACGATGAACGGCCCGCAGGGCGCGAAGGTGTCCGAGGCCTTCGCCCGCCACCACTGCACGTCGTTCTTCTGCCAGTCGCGAGCGCTGACGTCGTTACCGCACGTGACGCCCAGGACGTGGCCGAGCCCCTCGCCGACCGGGACGTTCTTGGCCCGCTTGCCGATCACGATGACCATCTCCGCCTCGTAGTGAACGTCCTTGGATCCCTTGGGGAGCACGATGCTCCCCCCGGCCCGCAGCAGGGCCGACGGGACCATGAAGAAGACCTCGGGCGTCTTGCGCGGCGCCTGACTGCCCAGGTGGCTCTTGTAATTACCCGCAAGGGCCAGCACCTTGGTCGGCACGGTGGGGACGAGCACCTTCACGTCCGCCAGCGCGTAGGTCGTATCGGTCTTGGACCACGACCCGAACAGATCGCCCGACAGCTTCCGCACCCGATCGCCCTCGACGATGCCGTAGGCGACCGACGGGCCCACCTGGAACCGAACGTATCGGGTGACCTTTCTGTCGTCGGCAGATCCCGGCGCGCTGAGCCCCTGCGAGCCCAGCGGACCCATCAAGACGAGGACGAGCAGGACTTGGTCATATCGCATGGCAATACCTCCTGATCTTCATGGTCATGACAGCCGTTGGGTCGGCATGGTCGCACAGGCGAAGGGGCGTCGATGCCATCCCCCAAAAAGACTCAGTCCTTCCGCTCGAGAACGAGCTGTAGCAGCCGCCATTCGATGTCTTTCTCTTCCGTCGGCGTGGCCGCGAGGTCGGCAAGGCCTCGTTCCACCTGTTGGATGGCGGTCGGCGAGTAGTTCTCTCGTACGAAGGCATGGTGCTTCCACGTCTGCATATTCATCCAGAACAATTTCGCGGCCAGGCTGTTCGTCAGCGCCACCCGGGCAACGCGGCTCGCGCGTTTCGCCAGGGCCCCCGGCAACGCCATGGTATCAAGGACGCGTCCGACGTAAAGGTCGTGCCCGCGATCGGTCAGCATGGCCTCCGCGATGGTCAGGTACGTCGAGAACACCGCGCTCGTCGTGTCAATGGACACCGCTTCCTCCAGAAGCAGCCTCCCACCCGGCCGAAGCTGCGTGGCCCACTTGGCAACGAGGGCCTCGGGCCCGGGCAGGTGCGTCAGCAGGAACCGGGCGTAGATCAGATCGCACAGCCCGTCGGGAAACGGCACCGTCGTCACGTCGTGGCGCCGGAACGAGACGTTCGGCGTCGCCGTCTTCTCGGCCAGGGTGATGAAATGCTCGGCGTTGTCCAGCCCGACGGCTCGGTCGCATTCCAGCGCGTCGGCCAGCAGGTGCGTCGTGGTGCCCGGACCGCAACCCAGATCCACCGCCAGCGGCAGCCCACGTTCGGAGGCGTCGACCATGAAGGCGCGGCTCGACGCGGCGAAACCCTCTGCAAGCACCGCCAACCTTCGCGCCGCCAGGTCCGAGTCGCCAAAAAGATACTCCTCTGTAGTCACGCCTGGGGCCTCTCGACCACAGCGATCTGGTCACCCATGTCACAAGCCGTACGGAGGCGAACGACGATCTCGCCGTGTCAGGTGGTCTTTCATCGTCGTCTTTCCGTGGGTGCCTTCATGATTCCCAGGTAGACGTCGCAAGCGAGGGCGAGCTGTTCCAGCGCGAGCCATTCATCGCCGCCATGCGCCTGCGCGATGCTGCCGGGACCGAGCACGATCGCGGGCACCCCGACCTGGCCGAAATTGCTGGCCTCGGCGCCGAACTTCGCGCCGCACGGCGCGGCCGGCTGGCCCAGTCCGTCGAGCACGCGGCAGACGTGGGCGGCCCACGCCTCGTTGGTGGCCGGGTCGAGCGCCGGGTCGATGTACGGCTTGTCCTGCTCGACCTGCACGTTCGGGTCGGCGCGGCGCACGTCGTCGAGGACAGCCTCGACGGCGGGCAGCACCTCGGCCGGGTCCTCGCCCGGCACGAGCCGGCGGTCGACGTGGATCTCGCAGTGGTCGGGAATGATGTTTATCTGGCTGCCGCCCTGGATCAAGTTGACGCTGCACCGGGCCTGGCCGGTCAGCGGATGGCTGGCGGTCAGGTTTGGGATGTAGCGCGACTCGATCGCGCGAATGACCTCGACCATCATGCTGATGGCCGATCGCCCCTGGCCCGGCTCGGACGAATGGGCGCTGACGCCCTCGGTGCGGATCCGCCAGCGGCAGACGCCGTTGTGGGCGACGACGGGCTGCAGCTCGGTCGGCTCGCCGACGATGACGCCCACGGGCGCCCCGCCCAGGCTGGGCAAATCGTTGGCGACGAACGAGACGATACCCGCCTTCCCGAACTCCTCGCTGACGCTGAACAGGATCGCCACGTTGTTGGGTCGATCGGGCTGGGCCTGATATTGCATGAGCGCCCACAGCATGGCCGCCCCGGATCCCTTGGTGTCGCACGCGCCGCGGCCGTAGACCCGGCCGTCGCGGATCTCGCCCGCGAACGGATCGATCGTCATGCCGGCCACGTCGACGGTGTCTAGATGACTGACGAACAGCAGCCACGGTGCATTGCCGTTTGCCCGGTGGCTGACCAGCAAATTGGACGGCTCGTCGGCAACGGGCAGCGGCCGCGTGGTCAGTCCTGCGCCGGCCGCGATCGAATCGACGTAGTCGGCCAGATCGGCCTCGGCGCCGGGCTTACCTGCCGGGCGCGCGTTGACGGTGTTGAACGCGATCATCCGCTGGAGGAGCGTTTCGGGACTGGTAGGGGTTCCATCGGGCATAAGGGGAACCATCCGATCCGAGCCGCGCCCGTCAGGAAGCGACCGATCTCAGTCAAGCCAAGGATACCTCGGACACGTCATCGTTTGGCCGAGTCGCCGAGGCTGCGGATTCTCGGGAAATACAACCACAGGTGCCCGAGGTCGTCGTCCTCGCCGAAGAAGATCTGGCCGTCGCGGCCGGTGACGGCGGCGCCGAAAACGTACCCGTAGCGCCGCCGCTCGATGACCGACGCGGCCACGCCGATGTCAGTCAGCTCCGATCGGGCCGGGTCGTAGCAGAACATCCTGGATATCTCGTGGCCGCAGAAACCGAAGACCCGCCCGTCCAGCGTGACGGCCATCGGTCCGACGGGTGCAAGCCGGGTTCGACCCAGCGGGTCACTGAACCCCTTGACGCCGTTGAAGGCGAACAACTGCCCCTCGGCGTCGGCGGTGTAGAGCTGTCCGCTGTGGGGGTCCCTGGCCCAGGTCATCCGATCGGCGTGCCAGGTGGTGTTGGGGAGCTTGACGGCCCGGCGCTTGATCGTGCCGGCCTTGGGGTCGTATCGCCACAGGGAGTCATCCTCGTCCGGCCCGTAGACCCCGCCCTTGGTCCCCACGCCGAGACGACCCGCGCCGCCGACCTCGCCGACGACGTTCACCTTCATCCCATCGAAGTCGACCACGAACAGATGATGCCGGGTCACGCCGACGACCTGGCGCCTCGAACGGGTGGCGACCGCGTGAACGATCCGCTCGCCCTTGACCGGCTGGCCCAGATCCTGGAACTCGGACCGCCCAAACCCCCATTCCTGCAACAGGTCGAACGGCAGCCCCTGCGGCGCGTGCGAGAGGACCCGCCCGCCGCGCGGGCCGTTCACACAAGCCACGAACCCCGACTTGCCGCAGCAGACGGCCGCGCACTGCGTCGCGCCGTCCATCGTGCCCAGGTCGAAGACGATCCCGGTCACGCCGTGAAACATCGCCACGAACGCGTGCGTCAGCTTGCCGCTCGTGCCGCCGTAGACAAGCCCGTCGGCCGCGACGTCCAGCGCGGTGATGTGGCTTTCGTCGGCCACGATGGGGACCGTCACACCCGGGAAGCACGTCGCAAAGGCCACCATCGTGCCTTCTTTCATGAACGTGCCGTGAACGATCTCATCGATCAAGGCCCTGGCCTCGGGCCCGCTCTTGTCGTAGCGCTTTCGCTTGGTCTTGGTCGCCATGCTTACCCCCACATCCTCATCGGCAGGTGCGCGTCGGGTTTCTTGCGATCGGCCGGCAGCGTCAGCTTGAACAGGCCCACCGGCTTGGACCCGACGTGGCCGAAGAACAGGTCGCCGTTGTGGTCGATCGCCCCGCGGGAGACGTACTGGGCGAAGTGGTCCGGGCGCTCGAGCACGGCCACCTCGGTCCGCTTGAGCGTCTCGGGGTCCAGCCGCCAGACCACGCCCTCTTGTTCCTTGCGGGCATCGGGCATCGGGTGGTAGACCGGGTCGCGCCATCGCGACGCAACGTAGTAGAGCTGGCCGTCCGCAGCGAACGTCAGCCCGCCGCAGTGGTCCAGAAACGTGTTGATGGGGATCGTCGGATCCCGCTTCTGTGTGGTCGGACCCAGGTCCTCCACCGCACCCCACTCGCCGACGTCGGGCCAGATCCGCATCAGACGGGGGTCGGCGATCCAGGTGTTGGCGTAGACGCAATCCCCATCGGGCCACGCGACCACGTCATAGAACACGCTGTGCCAACCGGTCTGATACTCCGAGTTATGCGGCAGCACGTAGGGTGAGGTCTCCAGCCGGTCCTTGTCGGGGTCGTAGCGGATCAGCCGGCCGTAGTCGCTGGTGGTCCAGACGCGGTGCTTCTTGTCCATGAACAGCGCCTGGGCGTTGACCGAACCGATCCTGCCGACGTCTCTGCTCGTGCGTTTCTTGACGTCGTAGATGATGAAATGGTCGCGCGGGTAGCTCAGCGCATAGAGCAGGCCGCGATCCTCGTCGTGCAGCAGACACCGGCAGCCCTCCTTGGGGATCAGCGTGTCCCACC
>CAYOGX010000432.1:0-5095 GCA_964403235.1 uncultured Planctomycetales bacterium
GTCGACAGCAACCAGGAGATCATCGGGAAGTGCTGCAAGCTCCGCGACTCGCTGCGGTGGGATGGATTGGACTTCAGCGTATCGACGATCGCCGAGTTCACGCCCGAAGCCCCACCGGATGTGGTGTTGAGCCTGCACGCGTGCGACACGGCCACCGACGAGGCGATCGCGCGGGCGGTCGTCTGGCAGAGCCGCGTGATCCTGGCGGCGCCCTGCTGCCAGCACGAGCTTCATTCAAAGCTCGACGCGCCGCTGTTCAGGCCGGTGCTACGACACGGAATTCTGAAGCAGAGGACGGCGGACATCTTGACCGACGCATTTCGCGCACTGGTACTGCGGATCACGGGTTATCGCACGGATGTCGTCGAGTTCGTCTCGCCGGAGCACACGTCGAAGAACCTGATGATCCGGGCGAAGCGAGGCGTGAGGCCGGGAGACGAAGCGATCGTGCGGCAGTACGTGGATCTCAAGTCCTTCTGGCAGGTCGAGCCGTGTATCGAGGGTCTGCTTGGCGAGACGATCGGGCGGTTCCTAATCCGTAGCCGCTAGAAGCAGCGGTGCAACCCGTGGTCGAGTCAAGCGCTTCGCCGTATGCGGCGAGACGCGAGACCGCAGAACCCCACGCCGATCATCAAGAGCTCCAGGCCCTGCCCCATGCCCCCATCGCCGCACTTGAAGACGGCCTTCACTTGGCGGTCGGCGTCCATCACGATCGTGATCGGGTTGTTGCCGTCGACAGCCACGTGGTTGGCGTCCCCGGGGTAGTTGGGGTCGTAGAGCTTCCAGTTGACGAACCGCTTGCCTTCATTCGGCTCGGCCGTCAGCGTCACCCCGGTGCCGGGCAGGTATCCGGGCAGGCTCGGCTCCACGGCGACGCAGCCGTATGCGTCCTTGACCACCGTGATCGTCAGGTCGTACAGGGCGTTGCCGTAGGCGATCCGCTTGCAGAGCGTCTCGCTCCACGCGTCGGCGGCGTTATCGCCGAAGCCCACGGTGTTGAGGTTAGCCGATTCGCTCGTCGGTCCGACGGCCAGCTCGAGCACAGCGTTCGGATCGCCGTCGATAGAGAGCCGGCCGACAATCCCGTCAACCCGCAGGCGATAGTCGTGGTACGCGTCGGTCGTGTCGAAACTCAGCACCTGCCCCGAGCCCGAGCAGTCCGCGTTGGCGATGTTGAACAGGAGGATCCGGTCGCTCGCGATCCAGACGTTGAAGACGCGGCCGAGGATGTCCGCGGCAGACAGCACGTAGCCCCCACGGCAATCGTCGACGTGGGTCGATTCAGTCACCCGCAGCGTCGCTTCTAGCGTGAAGTCGCCGTCGGCGAAGTTGAACGCCAGGTCCATCCGCGCCGAGACCTGAATTCCCGTTGGGCCCGTCGGGCCCTGGTGAAGCGCGCCGTCGGCGACGCACGGGTCCGGCTGGCTGGGATCGGTGTCGTAAAGCAACCAACCCTGCGCCGTCGGCAGTGTCCCAACGCCGGCGTTGTAGGACCGGGCCGGGGGTTGATCGGAAACGCTCAACCCGAATGCCCAGCCTGCCCAGACGCCCCACGGTTGGCCGCCGGCCATCGGCTCGAAGTCGCACCACCGCACGATGTCCGCGGGGCTCCATGTGTCCAGACAGCCGTACTGCTGCGAGGGCGTGTCGCGGTAGCCCACGACGGTCACGAAGTGATCGGTGCCGCCGTCCCCGTCCGTGTCCACCAGGAAGACCATCGGTCGGTCGCTGTCGATCTCTCCGGTGAGCACCTCCCAATTCAGCGCGCCGGTCGACATCCTGTACCGCTGGCAGGTCGGCACGTATTGGGGATTCCGCAACTGCACGTACGAGACGAACGACTGGTTGACGTGCGTCGACCAACTCCACCCGTAGAAATTCGCGTAGAAGCTCCAGGAGGTCCGCATGAAATCCGCGACGCAGTCGTGGGGATGCTCGTCGCCCATGGGCAGTTGGGACTTGTCCGGCAGGGCGCTGGGTGCGCCCGAATCGATCGGGAGGCTGTAGTCCTCGTAGTGTCGCGGGTTCGCAGCGTCCTCCTGCGATGCGATCCCCTGGTTCACGTCCGCGGTCTGTGTAGCCGCGCTGCCGGCAAACAGATCGTCGAAGCCGTGCACGTCGTAATAGCCTATGACCATGCCCACCGCGGTCGGGCCGCACCCATGACGCCACAGGTAGGCCGGCACGTCGGCGATCGTCTTCGACGATCCGCCCAGATCGGCGCCCGCCTGGCCCTCCTTCGGGGCCACCCCCGGCGGCGGCTCGGGGCCGGTCGTGCTCTGTCGCGGGTCGCCGTCCAGGTCGAGCACGCCTTGCGCGACGGCCGCCCCGATTCCGGACAGGACCCACGCGGCGGCCAGACCCGTCACGCACGCCCATCGGGTAGCTCTCGTCGATGCCATCCTCCCTCCCTCGATCTGACGAACGACGGGCAGGCCTCGACTCCCCATGCCGCGACAGGGCTTGCGACGTGTTCGCTGGGGACACCCAGACGGCTTGCTCCGGCATGGCCCCAGGGGCCTCAGCCACCAGCTCCACGATACCGGCCTGGCCGTCCAGCGTCAACTAACGTTCAAGAAAGCAGTTGCGCGTCCCGACGAGGCTCGCTAGCGGCTGTGCGATTGCAGGGCCTGGCCCGGACACGGCGCCTAACCTTCAGGGAGCAGCCCACTTAGGCATCGGCGCGAGAATTTCAGCGCCGACATATTATTTTCCTAACTACAACTATTCCCGCTTGTCTACCAATGGGCCGGGGTTAGTGGGTCGACAGCCCCCTGCCGGGGCTCCCACCCTCCGGCGCCGAGGACTTGGCTATCTAACGCGGTGAGGCAGTCCAGCTAAAGGAGACGAACCATGGTCACGAGGAGTCGGTTGGCATGGCCGGTGGCAGTCGTGGCGATCGGGGCCCTGATGATGGCGGGCGTCGGCTGCGACGACGATTTCGAGGAGATGTTCGAGGATTTTGATCTGAGCTTCGTAAGCCCGTTCGGGGGTTACGGCGGCTACGGCGGCTCGTACTGCGGCGGCTGTCCATCCTATGGGTGCGGCGACTGCGGCGGCGGATACTACTACTATGAGGAAGAGGAGTGGTGGGACTCATGGTGGTGGTAGGCCGGCCTCAATGACAAGACGAGGGGTCGGGACCCTTCTCCGGTGATGTCAACGGTGTACCCGACCCCTCTGTCGGTCTTGCCGAGGGGTATTGAGGCCCCGCCCCTGTCTATGGGTCCACGCATTTTTTCAACACTTCAGTGACGCGCTCGAACTGGGTCTCGGTGTGATATGCGTGCGGGGCGAACCGCAATCGGCCGTCCCGAACCGTGGTGACGATGCCGTCCTGCTTGAGGCGTCCGGCAAGCGTGTCGGACTCGATCTTCGGATGGCTTGCCGAGACGATCCCGGACCACTCGTCGCCGGTTCTAGGGCTGTGCACGTCGAATCCCGAATGGCTCAGCACCGCGACAATCCGATCGGTGGCCTTATGGATCTGGGCCTCGATTCGCTCGCGGCCGAACGCGTGGACGACCTCCAGTGCGGCCCGGACGCCGGCGATCCCGGGGTAGTTGAGCATGGCGTTCTCGAACCGGCGGGCGTCATCGAGCAGCTCGAAGTCGTAGTCGAGGTAGTTGCTGGCGTCGACGACTGAGTCGGCCCCCACCCAGGTGAACGCCAATTCGTCCCTCAGCTTGGGCGTCGTGTAGAACAACGCCACACCCGTTGGCCCGCACAGCCATTTGTGGACCCCGGTGCTCAAGGCATCAATGCCCCA
The DNA here is from genome assembly GCA_964403235.1 of uncultured Planctomycetales bacterium. Classification (GTDB taxonomy): domain Bacteria; phylum Planctomycetota; class Phycisphaerae; order UBA1845; family JAFGLZ01; genus JAFGLZ01. The sequence goes on from CAYOGX010000432.1 coordinate 3,770, forward strand.
GGCCGCCACGTCGATCGGAAACACCGAAAAGGACTGGATCGCGTCGACGAGCAATACGATGCCGGCCTGTTCACAGATCTGCCCGAGCCGCTCGAGATCGTGACGATACCCCGAGGCGAACTGCACGTGTGAGACGGTCAGGACCCGTGTCCGGTCGGTGATCTTGGCCTCATAGGATTCGGCCGGGATGCGCCCGTCACGGTCCGGATCAACCCAGACGAGTTCCACGCCCCGCGTCTGCTGTGCCCACCAGGGGTAGACGTTGGCGGGGTATTCCTTGCTTGCCAGGATCACCTGGTCACCCGGCCGCCATCGCATCCCGTGGGCGATGATGTTGATCCCGTGGGTGGTGTTGGGCGTGATGGCCAAATCGGCCGCATCGCAATTCAGCAACAGCGACGCGAGTTGCTTGACCTCCTTGACGTCAGCTACCCATTCCTCGGCGTGGGCGGCCGCGTGCTTGAGCACGTCGCGCGTCCGCGCCTCGATCGCCTCGGCCACCGGCCGGGGGATCGGCGAGACGCCCGCGTGGGCCAGCCAGATCAACGGATCCACCGATGAGAACAGGGCCTGGTAGCCCTCCAGATCGATCGTGTGCATCGGCGTCTCCTGTTCGCGGGGCCCTTCCCGTTCGGGTCCGAGACGGGTTGCTCGGTAGTCCAGCCAGTCGGCCTCGTAGGGCCACTGGAGTTGCTCGAAGATGGCCCGCCAGCGATCGGGCATGTCCTGGCGGATCACCTTGGGCACAAACCCCAGCTTCAGGTACGTCTTGATCGCGCCCAGCCTCCAGTCATCCGTACTCAGTGCGACGCTGACGTACCCGCGCTCCAGCAGGGTCCGGGTCACCGCGCCGCACAGCCCGAGCCCGAGTCCCCGGCCCTGGTGGTCAGGGTCGGCCGCCACGAAGTCGAGCCGGCCCACCCCCCGGATGGGCATGTCCTGCGAGGCAAACGTCACCGCAACGATCGCGGCTTCGTTCGTCACGACGTGCGTTCCGGTCGACCGTTCGGGTGCCTCGAGGTACTCGCCCAATCGGCCTGCGTCCCAGTCGTCGAAGCCGGCTGCGTCGAGCACACGCAGGATACCGTCCTCGTCGCCCGGTTGATACCTCCGCAGACAATAGCCCGGCGGCGCCTGCCAGGTCGGGATCTGATCGGGCGTCACGTCGGACAAGATCATGTGCAGTTGCATTGGTGGGAGCGTCACCGTCCGGCCTCGATCTCGCTTCGGTCCCCTGCCGTATCGCGCGGCCTACCTGACACGGCCGACTTGCCTGGACGCTGCCGGGCGGTATCATCCCGGTTCGGCGCAAGACAGTCTAGCACA